>NZ_JBNCKS010000002.1:8907-123367 GCF_049841635.1 Micromonospora sp. DT44
TGACCGGGGACGGTAGGGCCGGACCGGGACGGCGAGGCCAGACCGGGGACGGTAGGGCCGGACCGGGACGGCGAGGCCAGACCGGGGACGGTAGGGCCGGACCGGGACGGCGAGGCCGGGGCGGGGTCGGGGGTGGTGCGGTGCGGGGGTTGGGGTGGGGTGGGGTGGGAGGGAGTACGACGAAGGGCGCGCCGGCTTGGCCGGCGCGCCCTTCGTCGCGTTGCTGGTGGATCACATGCTGGAGATGTCGCCCTGCTTCGCGCGGACGGCCTCGGCCGCCTCGAGGAGGCTCGCGCGCTCGTCGGCGTCCAGGTCGGTCTCGACGACCCGACGGACACCCTCGGCGCCGATCTCGGCCTCGACGCCCAGGTAGACGCCGGAGATGCCGTACTCGCCGTCGACCCAGGCGCAGACCGGCATGACGTCGCCGGAGTCCTCGGCCACGGCCTTCGCCATGCGGGCGGCGGCGGCGGACGGGGCGTAGTACGCCGAACCGGTCTTGAGCAGCGCGACGACCTCGGCGCCACCGTTGCGGGTCTTGACGACCAGTTCCTCGATCTGCTCGGCCGGCATGGCGTCGCGCAGCGGCTTGCCGTTGACGGTGCTCTTCGACGGCACCGGAACCATGGTGTCGCCGTGCGAGCCGAGGGTCAGGGTGCGCACGGACGCCACGGGCACGTTCAGCGCCTCGGCGACGAAGTTGCTGAACCGCGCGGTGTCGAGCATGCCGGCCTGGCCGAGGACCCGGTTCTTGGGGAACTGGGTGGCGAGCTGCGCCAAGGCGGTCATCTCGTCCAGCGGGTTGGAGACGACGATGACGACGGCGCTCGGGGCGTACTTGGCGACGTTCTCGGCGACCTGGCGGACGATCTTGGCGTTGGTCTCCAGGAGGTCCATCCGGCTCATGCCCGGCTTGCGGGGCAGACCGGCGGTGATGACGACGACGTCGGAGCCCTCGATGGCCTCGTAGCCCTCACCGTTCGGGCCGGTGGTCACGCCGACGACCTTGGTCTCGAAGCCCTCGATGGCCCGCGACTGGTTGAGGTCGAGCGCGAGGCCCGCGGGCTTGCCCTCCACGATGTCGGTGATCACTACGGTGTCGAAGACGTCGTACTCGGCCAGGCGCTGTGCGGTGGTGGAGCCGTAGAAACCAGCCCCGACGACAGTGACCTTCTTACCCATGGTCGTCCCACTCCCTGATACCAGTCGGTTTTCCGGACCGTATCAGCCATCCTGGCACCGATCGGGCCAGGGGCGGCGGCCTTCCCCGGGATGGGGCGAACGTCACCAGCGTCCCCCGGTGCGCGGGTCAGCCGCGTTCGGCGCGCTCCACCACGTTGGTCAGCAACATGGCGCGGGTCATTGGGCCGACACCGCCGGGCATCGGGACGACAGCGCCGGCCGTCTCGGCCACCTCCGGGTCGACATCGCCGGTGTAGCGGCCCTTGCCGTCCGGGCCGATCACCCGGGTGATGCCGACGTCCACGACCACCGCGCCGGGGTTGATCATGTCGACGGTCAGCAGTCCGGGTACGCCGGCCGCGACGATGACGATGTCGGCGGCGCGGGTGTGCGAGGCGAGGTCGAGGGTGCCGGTGTGGCAGAGGGTCACCGTTGCGTTCTCGCTACGGCGGGTGAGCAGCAGGCCGAGCGGGCGGCCGACGGTGTTGCCCCGGCCGACGACCGCCACGGTGGCGCCCCGCAGCGCCACGTCGTGGCGGCGGAGCAGCTCGACGATGCCGCGCGGCGTACAGGGCAGCGGACCGTCGTAGCCGAGGACCAGGCGACCCAGGTTGACCGGGTGCAGGCCGTCGGCGTCCTTGTCCGAGTCGATCAGCTCCAGCACCCGCTGGGTGTCCAGGTGGGCGGGCAGCGGCAGCTGGACGATGTAGCCGTGGCATGCCGGGTCGGCGTTCAGCTCGGCGATCACGTCGTCGACCTGCTGCTGGGTGGCGTCGGCCGGCAGCTCCCGGCGGATCGAGGCGATGCCCACCTCGGCGCAGTCGCGGTGCTTGCCGTTGACGTACGCCTGGCTTCCCGGATCGGCCCCGACCAGGACCGTGCCCAGCCCGGGGATGATGCCGCGCTCCGCGAGCGCCTTCACCCGCGTACGCAGCTCGTCCTTGATTTCCGCTGCGGTCGCCTTGCCGTCCAGAACCGTCGCCGTCACGACCAGATCGTCTCATGTCCGGCACCTGCCGTTCCCGGGACCTCGCTCCGGCCGACTGTCGAGGCCCCGATCACACACCCATCGGTAACGAAGAGTTACGTGCCCTTCATCACTATCAGTGACCATCTGTGGAACTGGTCACCACCGAAACCGGCGGCGGCGGCGCGCGTGGCTGACACCGGACGACTCGCCACGGAGCGCCGAATCCGGTTCACCAGAGCACGGAAGATCTCCGATATCACCGGCGAATTCCCAGTTCAGCGCCGCCTGTCCGGTCTGGGGTAGCACGCGTCAGGGCCGCACGCAAGCAGGTACGACCGGAACCGTTACCCGCCCGCGACCCAGCCGTTGTCGAGAGGCGGTAGGCCGACCTACCGTTACCGCCTGTTGCGCAGCGTAAACCCAGCGTCGGGCATGACTGCGCAGCGTGAGGAGATGAGGAGGCTCAATGCGAGTTCGTAGACTCGCTGCCTGGACCGCCCTCCCGCTCGCGGTGACGCTGGGCCTCGCGGCCTGCGGCAGCGGCGGAGACGGCGGATCCGGTGGCAACGGCAGTTCGGCCGTCAGCATCCAGATCGGCGAGCCGAAGCACCTGGTTCCCACCAACACCACGGAGACGTCCGGCTCTCAGGTCATCGCCGGCCTGTTCAGCCCGCTCGTCGACTACGACGCCCAGAACAAGCCGTACGAGGTGGCTGCCCAGTCGATCACCTCGTCCGACAACAAGGTCTGGACGATCAAGCTCAAGGACGGCTACACCTTCCACAACGGTGAGAAGGTCACGTCCCAGAACTACATCAACGCGTGGAACTACGGCGCGTACGCCCCGAACGGCCAGGACAGCAACTACTTCTTCGAGAAGATCGCTGGCTACGCCGACCTGCAGGGCAAGGCGCCGAAGGCCAAGGAGATGTCCGGTCTGAAGAAGGTCGACGACCTCACCTTCACCGTGACGCTCTCCGACCCGTACATCGACTTCCGCACGACGCTGGGCTACAACGCGTTCTTCCCGATGCCGGACGCCGCGTTCTCGGCTCCGGGCGTGCTCAAGGACTCCTACGAGCAGGCGCCGATCGGGCAGGGCCCCTTCAAGATGAAGGGCACCTGGCAGCACGACAGCAAGATCGACGTCGAGCGCTACGACGCGTTCCCGGGCGAGAAGCCCAAGGTCAAGGACATCGAGTTCCGGATCTACCAGCAGCTAACCGCAGCGTACGCGGACGTCCTGGCGGACAACCTGGACGTGCTGCCGACGATCCCGACCGAGAGCCTGAGCACCGCGCCGACCGACCTGGGCGACCGGTACCAGACCAGCCCGATGTCGTCGTTCCAGTTCCTGGCGTTCCCGACGTTCGACAAGGACTACAGCAACCCGGACGTGCGCAAGGCCATCTCGATGGCGATCGACCGTGACGAGATCACCAAGTCGGTCTTCAAGGGCTCGCAGACGTCGGCGCGCTCCTTCGTCTCGCCGGTGCTGCCCGGCTACCGGGAGAACACCGCGGGCAAGGCCGGCGAGTTCAACCCGACCGAGGCCAAGAAGCTCTACCAGGCCGCCGGCGGCCCGTCGAAGATCGTCATCTCGTACAACGGCGACGGCGGCCACAAGGACTGGGTCGACGCCACGGTCAACCAGCTCAAGGCCAACCTGGGTGTGGACGCGGTCGGCTCGGCCGAGCCGAAGTTCGCCGACCTGCTGACCAAGGTCGAGAAGAAGACGCCGGTGGGTGCCTTCCGGATGGGTTGGGTCATGGACTACCCGACCATGGAGGACTACCTCGGCCCGCTGTACAGCACGAACGGCTCGTCGAACTACTACGGCTACAGCAACAAGGACTTCGACAGGCTGGTCAAGGAGGGTTCCGCCGCCAAGACGCAGGACGAGGCGATCGCCAAGTACCAGCAGGCGGAGGACATCCTGGCCAAGGACATGCCGGTGATCCCGCTGCGCTTCGGCCAGAACGTGTTCGGCTACTCGTCCAAGGTCAAGAACGTGCAGATGGACCTGTTCCAGCGGGTCAACCTCGTCAAGATCGAAGCAGCCAGCTGAGCTGAGCATGCTGCGGGCCACCCGGGCGACGAAGCCCGGGTGGCCCGGTCTGCACCACCGGGGCCGGGCCGCAGCAGCGGACCCGGCGTCGGTGGCGTCGGCTCCCCCGGGCCGGACGGCCCATCCCGGATATTTCGGGTACGACCAGAGATGCCGTCCTGCGACCCTTTCGCACATTTCCGGAGAGACTGCTAAGCATGTTCCGCTACATCTTGCGGCGCCTACTGCAGATGGTCCTGGCGTTCTTCGGGACCACCCTGATCGTCTACGCGCTGACATTCGCCGGGCAGGGCGACCCGATCCAGGCGCTCGCCGGCGAACGGCCGGTGACGCCAGCGCAACGGGCCTACCTGACCGAGAAGTACCACCTCGACGCCACCGGCGTCGGCGGGTTCTTCTACCGCTACTTCGACTACGTGAAGAACCTGCTCCAGGGCAACCTGGGCGAGTCACTGACCGGTCGGAACATCGGTGACATCCTCCAGTCGGCCTGGCCGGTCACCGTGCGGCTCGCGCTCATCGCCCTCGCCGTGGCGATCATCTTCGGCGTCACCGCCGGGGTGCTCGCCGGCATCCGCCGGGCCAGCATCTTCGACAACTCGACGCTCGTGCTGACCCTCCTGGTGCTCGGCATCCCGACGATCGTGCTGGCGCCCCTGGCGCAGTACATCCTGGGCGTCAAGTGGCAGCTCTTCCCACCCACCGCCGGCTCCGACCCGACGTTCTACGCGCTGCTGCTGCCGGGCATCGTGCTCGGCTCCCTCTCGCTGGCCACCGCCCTGCGACTCACCCGGGCCTCGGTGGCGGAGAACCTGCGCGCGGACTACGTCCGGACCGCCCGGTCCAAGGGTCTGGTCAAGCGGCGCATCGTCGTCGTCCACGTGCTGCGCAACTCACTGATCCCGGTGGTCACCTTCCTCGGTGTGGAACTGGGCAACCTGATGAGCGGCGCGATCATCACCGAGGGCGTCTTCAACATCCCCGGCGTCGGCTTCAACCTCTTCCGCGGCATCCGCACCGAGGACGGCCCCCTGGTGGTGGGCATCGTCAGCGTGCTGGTCGTGGTCTACCTGGTCTCGAACCTGGTGGTGGACGTCCTGTACGCCGTACTCGACCCGAGGATCCGCTATGAGTGAGCGCAGCGAGGTGCCGGCATGAGTGACTTTGAAACTGTCGCGGCCAGCGAGAACCAGGCCGCGCGACGGGGCCCTTCGGGCGAACCGGGCGCACCCAACCAGGTAGGCGCTCCGCAGAAGCCCCGCAGCCTGGCCGGAGACGCCTGGCGGGACCTGCGCCGCAACCCGATCTTCTGGATCTCGTTGGCGCTGGTCACCATCTTCACCCTGATGGCACTGCTCCCCGGGGTCTTCACCGCGAACAACCCGAACGACTGCCTGCTCTCCCGACAGCACGCCGGGCCGTCCGGCGGGGCCATCTTCGGGTACGACTTCCAGGGCTGCGACACGTACTCCCGGGCGGTCTACGGCACCCGGGCCTCACTGCTGGTCGGTGCGCTCGCCACCCTCGGCACCGGGATCATCGCGCTCGTGGTCGGCATGCTCGCCGGTTACTTCGGCCGCTGGGTCGACGCCGTGCTCTCCCGGGTGATCGACGTGGTGCTCGGTATCCCGCTGCTGCTGGCCGCGATCGTGCTGCTCAAGCGGGTGTCCAGCGACAGCCAGTGGGCCCGGATCGGCGCTGTCGTCTTCGTGCTGGCGCTCCTCGGATGGACCACCGCCGCCCGCGTGGTCCGTTCCTCGGTGATCACCGCCAAGGAACAGGACTACGTCGCGGCGGCCCGGATGCTCGGCGCCGGCAACAGCCGGATCATGTGGCGGCACATCCTGCCGAACTCGCTGGCCCCGGCCATCGTGGTGCTGACCATCGCGCTCGGCTCGTTCATCGCCGCCGAGGCGACGCTGTCCTTCCTCGGCATCGGCCTCAAGGCGCCGACCATCTCGTGGGGCCAGGACATCGACACCGGCCGGATCCACATGCGCGAGGCGGCCACCCCGCTTCTCGTTCCGTCGGCCTTCCTCGCGCTCACCGTCCTGGCGTTCATCATGCTCGGCGACGCGATCCGTGACGCCTTCGACCCGAAGCTGCGGTGATTCACTCATGACCGTCGAACCCACGCCCGCCTCCGCCACACCTGAGGGCGGCCACCTGCTGGAGTTGCGGGACCTGCACGTTGAGTTCCGCACCAACGAGGGTGTGGCCCGGGTGATCAATGGGGTGTCGTACCACCTGGACGCCGGCGAGACGCTCGCCGTGCTCGGCGAGTCCGGCTCCGGCAAGTCGGTCACCGCGCAGGCGATCATGGGCATCCTGGACACACCGCCCGCGTTCGTCCGCTCCGGCCAGATCCTCTACCAGGGTCAGGACCTGCTCACCCGCTCCGAGGAGCAGCGTCGGCAGGTACGCGGCAAGGAGATCGCGATGATCTTCCAGGACGCGCTGTCCGCCCTGAACCCGGTGTTCCCGGTCGGTTGGCAGATCGGTGAGACACTGCGCCAGCGCGCCGGGATGTCCCGAGGTGACGCCCGCCGTCGCGCGGTCGAGCTGATGGACCTGGTCAAGATCCCCGGCGCCGCCAAGCGGATCGGTGATTACCCGCACCAGTTCTCCGGCGGCATGCGGCAGCGCGTCATGATCGCGATGGCGTTGGCGCTGGACCCGAAGGTGCTCATCGCCGACGAGCCCACCACCGCGCTCGACGTCACCGTGCAGGCCCAGATCATGGACCTGCTCGCCGACCTGCGCCGGGACCTCAACATGGCGATGATCCTGATCACCCACGACCTGGGCGTGGTCGCCGGCGTCGCGGACCGGATCGCGGTCATGTACGCGGGCCGGATCGTCGAGCACGCCGACGTTCGCTCGCTCTACCGGGCGCCGGCCCACCCGTACACCAAGGGGTTGTTGGAATCGATCCCCCGCCTGGACGTCCGCGGCCAGGAACTGTCGACGATCAAGGGGTTGCCCCCGAACCTCATGCGCATCCCCTCCGGATGCCCCTTCCACCCCCGGTGCCCGTACGCGCAGCAGGTCTGCGTGGACGTGGTGCCGCACGACCTGGTCCTCGGCGACGGCCGGACCAGCGCTTGCCACTTCGCGCAGGAGGTCCGTGATGACAGCGCCCGCTAGCTCCGCCAAGGTCCGGGGCGAGACGATCCTCTCCGTCGACAACCTGGTGAAGCACTTCCCGATCAGTCAGGGTGTGCTGTTCCAGCGGCAGATCGGCGCGGTCAAGGCCGTCGACGGCCTGAGCTTCGAGCTGCGCCGGGGCGAGACGCTGGGCGTGGTCGGCGAGTCCGGGTGCGGCAAGTCCACTCTCGCCCGACTGCTCATGCGGCTGGAGACGCCCACCTCCGGAAGCGCCACCCTCGAGGGTAGGGACCTGTTCAAGGCGTCCGGGTCCGAACTGCGCCGGCTGCGCCGGAACATGCAGATGGTCATGCAGGACCCGTACACGTCGTTGAACCCGCGGATGACGGTCGGCGACATCATCGGCGAGCCGTTCGAGATCCACCCGGACGCCGCGCCCAAGGGCAGCAAGGCCAAGCGGGTCCAGGAGCTACTGGACGTCGTCGGGCTGAACCCCGAGCACATCAACCGGTACCCGCACCAGTTCTCCGGCGGTCAGCGGCAGCGCATCGGCATCGCCCGGGCGCTCGCGCTGCGGCCCGAGGTGATCGTCTGCGACGAGCCTGTCTCGGCGCTGGACGTCTCCATCCAGGCCCAGGTGATCAATTTGCTGGAGCAGCTCCAGGACGAGTTCGGGCTCTCGTACATCTTCATCGCCCACGACCTGTCCGTGGTGCGGCACATCGCCGACCGGGTCGCGGTCATGTACCTCGGGCGGATCGTCGAGATCGGCACCGAGGACGAGATCTACGAGCGCGCCACCCACCCGTACACCCAGGCCCTGCTCTCGGCCGTGCCGGTGCCGGACCCGGAGGTACGCGACCAGCGCAACATGATCCGGCTGGTCGGTGACGTGCCGAGCCCGGCCGACCCGCCGAGCGGCTGCCATTTCCGGACCCGCTGCTGGAAGGCCCAGGAGATCTGCGCCATTGAGGACCCGCAAACGGTCCCGAGAGCGGCAGACCCCCACCCTTCCGCC
Source organism: Micromonospora sp. DT44 (assembly GCF_049841635.1). Taxonomy (NCBI): domain Bacteria; kingdom Bacillati; phylum Actinomycetota; class Actinomycetes; order Micromonosporales; family Micromonosporaceae; genus Micromonospora; species Micromonospora sp. DT44. The sequence continues at coordinate 17,254 of NZ_JBNCKS010000002.1, forward strand.
TGCCACTTCGCCGAACTCCGCTCCCCCACCACAGCCTGACCCGCCGGCCCTCCCGCCCACCCCGTTGATCATGAAGTTATTGCCCTGCACATCGGCGTGTCAGGGCAATAACTTCATGATCAACGAGGTTCCGCGCGTGGGCCCGGGGGGTCAGGGGTCAGTGGAAGAAGTGGCGGGTTTTGGTTAGGTACATCGTTACGTTGGCTTTCTTTGCCGCTTCGATTACCTCTTCGTCGCGGATGGAGCCGCCGGGCTGCACGATGGCGCGGACGCCGGCGTCGATGAGGATCTGCGGGCCGTCGGCGAACGGGAAGAACGCGTCGGAGGCGGCCACCGAGCCACGGGCCCGGTCGGCGCCGGCGCGGCTGACCGCGAGCTGCGCCGAGTCGACGCGGTTGACCTGACCCATGCCCACCCCGACGGTCGCGCCGTCCTTGGCGAGCAGGATCGCGTTGCTCTTCACGGCGCGCACCGCCCGCCAGGCGAACGCCAGGTCGCGCAGCAGCTCCTCGTCGGCGGCCTCGCCGGTCGCCAACTGCCAGCTCGCGGGGTCGTCGCCGGGGGCGTCCACCCGGTCGGCGACCTGGGTCAGCACCCCACCGGTCACCGGCCGCCACTCCATCTTCGCCGGAGTCCACGCGGGCGCGCGCAGCAGCCGGACGTTCTTCTTGCCCTGCAACACCTCGATCGCGCCCTCGTCGAAGCCGGGGGCGACCACCACCTCGGTGAAGATGTCCGCGACCTGCCGGGCCATCTCGACCGAGACCGGCCGGTTGACCGCGATCACACCGCCGTACGCCGACACCGGGTCGCAGGCGTGCGCCCGGCGGTGCGCCTCGGCCACGTCCACGCCCACCGCGATGCCGCACGGGTTGGCGTGCTTGATGATCGCCACGGCCGGCTGGTCGGCGAAGTCGTTAGCGGCCCGCCAGGCGGCGTCCGCGTCGACGTAGTTGTTGTACGACATCTCCTTGCCGTGCAACTGCTCGGCCTGGGCCAGCCCCGCCGGGGCGTCCGGGTCGGTGTAGAGCGCGGCCGGCTGGTGCGGGTTCTCGCCGTACCGCAGCACCGTCGACTTGCGCAGCGCGGAACCGGCGAACGCCGGCCAGGTGTCGTCGGCGGGGGCCAGCTCACGGGCGCACCACTGGGCGACCGCCACGTCGTACTCGGCGATGTCGGCGAACGCGCGGGCCGCGAGCGCGCGGCGCTGGGCCAGCGTGAAGCCGCCCTCGTCGAGCGCGCCGAGCAGCGCCGGGTAGCCGGCCGGGTCGGTGAGCACGGCGACCGAGGCGTGGTTCTTGGCGGCGGCGCGCACCATGGCCGGGCCGCCGATGTCGATCTGCTCCACGCACTCCTCGACGCCGGCCCCGGAGGCGACGGTCGCCTGGAACGGATAGAGGTTGGAGACCAGCAGGTCGAACGCGGCCACCCCCAGCTCGTCGAGCTGCGCCACGTGGGTGTCCTTGCGCAGGTCGGCGAGCAGGCCCGCGTGCACCTTCGGGTGCAGGGTCTTCACCCGGCCGTCGAGCACCTCGGGAAAGCCGGTCACCGTCTCCACCGGCGTCACCGGCACGCCGGCGGCGGCGATGGTGCCCGCCGTGCTGCCGGTGGACACGATCTCGACGCCGGCCGCGTGCAGGGCCTGGGCCAGCTCGACCAGACCGGTCTTGTCGTAGACGCTGACCAGCGCCCGCCGAATCGGGCGACGCCCGTCCTGAGTGGGACTCACGGAACCGTGACCTTCCTTCCGGTGATGGTCCAGCCTTCGCGGACCAGCCGACCAACCTGCTCGACGAGCTGGCGGCGCTCGGCTTCCTTGATGCGTTCGGTGAGGGTGTCCACGTCGTCGTCGTCGAGCACCGGCACCGCGACCTGCGCCACGATCGGCCCGGTGTCCATGCCGGCGTCGACGAAGAACAGCGTGGCCCCGGTCAGCTTCACGCCGTAGGCGAGAGCGTCGCGCGGGCCGTGGATGCCGGGAAACGCCGGCAGCAGGGTGTTGTGGGTGTTCAGGTAGCGGTCGCCGAAGGCGGCGAGGAAGTGCGGGCCGACCAGCTTGAGGAACCCGGCGGAGATGACCAGGTCCGGTTGGTGCTTGGCGACGTGCGCGGTGAGCGCCCGGTCCCAGTCTTCGCGGCTGTCGTGATCCGGGACCCGCTCGACGAACGTCGGCACCCCGGCGGCCTCGGCCCGGTCCAGGCCCGCGATGCCGTCGCGGTCCGCGCCGACCGCCACCACCTGGGCGCCGTACGCGGGGTCGACTGCGGCGTCCAGCAGGGCCTGGAGGTTGCTCCCGGAGCCGGAGATGAGGACGACGATGCGGGCGACGGACGCGGGCTCGGTCACCGCAACACCCTATCGGGCAGGTCACGAACGCCCTTCGACCGGGCGGCGCGCCGAATCTGTGACAGTGCGGACGAGCATCGAACCGGTACGCTGCCGGTCGCTCGGGCTGGACACCGCGCCGGCCCGCACCCCTGTCAGTGAACCGGCACGGCGAGCGTGCCGATCGAATGAGGAGCACCCCCATGCATCCCGGCGCCCACCCCCAGCAGCAGCCGCCGATCAACAACAACATGACGATGTCGATCGTCGCCATCTTCCTGTTCTGGCCCCTGGCCATCCCCGCGATCATCAACGCGTCGAAGGTCAACCCGCTGCTGCAGCAGGGTGACTACGCCGGTGCCCAGGCCGCCGCCGCGGAGTCGCGGAAGTGGTCGAAGTGGGCCCTCATCGTGGGCATCGCGTGGCTTGTCATCGTGTTGCTGTGCTGTGCGTTGGGTGGTCTGGGCGCGATCATGAGTGGGAACAGCAGCACCAACTGACGGAACCAACCAAGGAGTTCTCTCGAATGCAGCCCGGTAATCCCGGTCAGGACCCGTACGGCCAGCAGCCGAACGACCCGACCGCACCCCAGCCGCCGCACGACCCGTACGCCCCGCCGCCGGCCGCCCCGTACGGCCAGCAGCCCACCTCGGGCCAGCCGTACGGCCAGCCCGCTCCGGGGCAGCCCTACGGCCAGCAGCCGCAGGACCCGTACGGCGCGCCGCAGGCCCCGTACGGGCAGCCGCCGCAGGACCCGTACGGCCAGCAGCAGCCCTACGGCGCCCCGACCTACCCGAACGCCGGGTACCCGCAGGCCCAGGGGCAGAACAACACCCTCGGTCTGGTGTCGCTGATCCTCGGCATCGCGTCGATCCCGCTGGTCTGCTGCGTCTACCTGGGTATCCCGGTGGGCATCGCGGGCATCGTGACCGGTTACCTCGCCAAGCAGAAGGTCGCCCAGGGCCAGGCCAGCAACGCCGGTCAGGCCAAGGCCGGTCTGATCTGCGGCGCGGTCGGCGTCGGCATCGGCATCCTGCTGTTCATCGTGGGCATCATCGGGAACGTGAACCTGCCGACCGAGCCCTGATCGGCAACCCTCTCGTCGGGGCGCTCCGGATTTGTCCGGGGCGCCCCGCGGCGTTCCCGCCCTCGATCCCCCCACGCGTTGATCATGAAGTTATCGTCCCTCGCCTCGGCGTGTCGTGACAACAACTTCATGATCAACGAAGGAAGGCAGGGGTGGTCAGGGGGTGGGGCGGGGGGTTCGGGCCAGTACGCGGGTGGCGGCGGCGCCGAGGAGCGCGCCTACCGCGACGACGCCGGCCGCCACGGCACCGACCTGCCAGGCCACCGGCCCGAGCTGCGCCAGCCGCCCCGATCCGAGTGGTCCAGCCGAGGCCGCGGCGGCGACGCCGAGCAGCACGCCGGCCACCGGGCCGGCCAACGCCGCCGGCGCCAGCAACTCCGCCCACCGTCGCGGGGTGCGCTCCGGCCCGGCGACGCGGGCCAGCCGGCGGGCGAGCAGCCAGCCGGCGACCATCCCGGCCAGCAGCGGCACCGCGAGCAGCAGGGCGCCGAGACCGTCCACCGGGCCGCGCGGCAGGCCGGCGAGCAGGGGTACGGCCGGCAGCGCGCCGACGGACACCTCGCTGGTGCGCACGGCCGTGTCGACGCCGACCGCGAAGCCGGGCCCGAGCAGATAGCTCGTCGACCAGACCGCCGCGTTCGGCGCGTACGCCATGCTGACCAACGTGATCCCGGCCTGCCCGGCCACTCCGGTCCGGTACGCGCCGATCATGTCCGCCGCGTCGCCGCCACCGGTGGCCACGGCCAGGCCGGCCGCGCCGGCCCCCGCCCCGAGGAGCAGGAGCGCGGCCACCAGGCCGGTGCGGACACCGTCGCGCAGCGGGCCGGGTATCCGGGTGACGAGCAGCCGGGTCACGGCGGTGATCCGGATCGCGCCGACAAGCGCGCCGAGCGTGCCGACCACCGCGAACGTGACCGCCGCCCGCACCGGGGACACCTGCGGCCCGTGCGCGCCGATGAGCAGCGCGGCGAGGGCGCCGAGCAGCGCGTACGCCAGGCCGACCGTTCCGGCCGCGATCAGCGCCCGGCGCGGTGAGCGGCTGTCGCGGGCGCCGATCGCGCGGCTCACGTGCACGCCGGCCCGGCTGAGTCGCCACAGCGCGAGCACGGTCAGCGCCAGCGGGGCGAGCCTGAAGGGGCCTGCCTCGGTGTGCAGCGGCACGCCGTGCCCGGCCAGCCAACCGGCCAGCGCGGTGCGCAGGGTGCCGCCCAGCGTGGTGGAGTCCGCGCCGAGCTGGACCAGGCCGAGCACGATGGCCACCGGCAGGTACGAGGTGACGGCGGCCCCGCCGGCGGCCACCCCGGCGGCGACGGGCAGCGGCGCCCGACCGCGCGGCGACCCACCGGCGCGGGGCGCGGGCACCCGTCGGCGCGGCGCGGCGCGGTCGACCGGCCGGTCGTCGGCGCGTACACCGCCGGCACGGCTGGGACGGTCAGGGGTGACGGGGGACATCCGCTCTACTCTGGCACGTCGCGCGGGCTGTGGCAGTCCGATAACCCGCCCCGGAAGGCGGCGAGTTGGGCGAACCGGGGTCCGGGCGTCCCGGACGGGTCTAGCCTCGGCCCTGAGGGGGGTGGCCGTCGCCGCCATCGGGTCCCACCCGCCGGTCGCGACCCGGGTCGGTCGGCCGCCCACGACCCACCGGAGGTAGTCGTGACGACCGCATACCCGCCGCCACCGCCGGCCAGGGGCCGGGACCGCACCACGCTCTGGGGCGTGCTGGGCATCGTCCTCGGCCTGATCTGTTGCGGCATCCTCGGCATCATCTTCGGTTACCTGTCACTGCGCGACGCGCGGCGTAACGGCCAGTCACCGGTGCTCGGCTACCTCGCCATCGCGTTCGGCGTGATCAACATCATCGGCGGGTCGATCCTGCGTCTCACCGGCAACTACCCGTTCTGGAACAACGACTGAGCCGGCGGTACGACGAAGGGGCCGACCGGTTCCGGTCGACCCCTTCGCTGTTGCCCTGCCGGCTCAGTTGCCGGACATGATCTCCCGCATCAGCTTCGCGGTCTCGGTCGGCGTCTTGCCGACCTTCACCCCGACGGCCTCGAGCGCCGCCTGCTTCGCCTCGGCGGTGCCGGCCGAGCCGGAGATGATCGCACCGGCGTGGCCCATGGTCTTGCCGGGGGGCGCGGTGAATCCGGCGATGTAGCCCACCACCGGCTTGGTGACGTTGGCCTTGATGAACTCGGCGGCCCGCTCCTCGGCGTCGCCGCCGATCTCACCGATCATCACGATGGCGTCGGTCTCCGGGTCGGCCTCGAACGCCTTGAGGGCGTCGATGTGCGTGGTGCCGATGATCGGGTCGCCACCGATGCCGACGCAGGTGGAGAAGCCGATGTCGCGCAGCTCGTACATCATCTGGTAGGTCAGCGTGCCGCTCTTGCTGACCAGGCCGATCCGGCCGGAGCCGGTGATGTCGGCCGGGATGATGCCGGCGTTGGACGCGCCCGGGGAGGCGATGCCCGGGCAGTTCGGCCCGATGATGCGGGTGCGCTCGCCCTGCGCGAGGTTGTACGCCCAGAACGCGGCGGTGTCGTGCACCGGCACGCCCTCGGTGATCACCACGGCCAGCGGGATCGCGGCGTCGATCGCCTCGACCACGGCGGCCTTGGTGAACTGCGGCGGCACGAAGATGACGGTGACGTCGGCACCGGTCTCGGCCATGGCGTCCGCCACGGACGCGAAGACCGGCAGCTCGGTGCCGTCGAAGTCGACCTTCTGGCCCGCCTTGCGCGGGTTGACGCCGCCCACCACGTTGGTGCCGGCGGCGAGCATCCGCCGGGTGTGCTTGGAGCCCTCGGAGCCGGTCATCCCCTGGACGATGACCTTCGAGTCCTTGGTCAGCCAGATAGCCATGATCAGACCCCCGCAGCTGCCAGCTCAGCGGCCCGCTCGGCCGCACCGTCCATGGTGTCCACCCGCTGCACGAGTGGGTTGTTCGCGCCGTCCAGGATCGCCCGGCCAGCCTCGGCGTTGTTGCCGTCGAGACGCACGACGAGCGGCTTGGTGACCTGCTCGCCACGCTGCTCGAGCAGGGCCAGCGCCTGGATGATGCCGTTGGCGACCTCGTCGCAGGCGGTGATGCCGCCGAAGACGTTGACGAAGACGCTCTTCACGGCCGGGTCGGAGAGCACGATCTCCAGCCCGTTCGCCATCACCGCGGCGCTCGCGCCGCCGCCGATGTCGAGGAAGTTGGCCGGCTTGACGTTGCCGTGCCGCTCACCCGCGTACGCGACCACGTCGAGGGTCGACATGACCAGACCCGCGCCGTTGCCGATGATGCCGACCTCGCCGTCGAGCTTGACGTAGTTGAGGTCCTTGGCCTTGGCGGCCTGCTCCAGCGGGTCCACGCTGGCCTGGTCGACCAGGGCCTCGTGGTCCGGGTGCCGGAACGCGGCGTTCTCGTCCAGAGTGATCTTGGCGTCGAGCAGCAGCAGCCGCCCGTCGCCGTTCTTGGCGAGAGGGTTCACCTCGACCAGGGTGGCGTCCTCGGCGACGAACGCCTGCCACAGGCCGACGGCCACCTCGACGACCTGGTCGGCGACCTCGGCCGGGAAACCGGCCGCGGTGACGATCTCCCGCGCCTTGGCCTCGTCGACGCCGGTGTTGGCGTCGATCGGCGCCTTCACCACGCGGTCCGGGGTCTCGGCGGCGACCTGCTCGATGTCCATACCGCCGGCCACGCTGGCGATGCAGAGGAAGGTGCGGTTCGCCCGGTCGAGCAGGTACGAGAAGTAGTACTCCTCGGCCACGTCCGCCGTCACGGTGATCATGACCTTGTGGACGGTGTGACCCTTGATGTCCATGCCCAGGATGTCGGTGGCGCGGGCCACCGTCTCCTCGGCGCCCTCGGCCAGCTTGACGCCACCGGCCTTACCTCGGCCGCCGACCTTCACCTGCGCCTTGACGACCACGCGACCGCCGAGGCGGTCGGCGATCGCACGGGCCTCTTCCGGGGTAGTGGCGACGCCGCCGGCCAGCACGGGCAAGCCGTGCCGCTCGAACAGGTCCCGCCCCTGGTACTCGTACAGGTCCACGATTGCGCGTCCCGTCCCGTCTCCGCGGCGCGCCGTCGCGCCGCCACCAGCGTTCAGAAAACAGTTTGACGCCTGTCATCAGTTGAAACAGGCCATTGGCGGCAGCCTAGCGAGGTGGGCACGGCCGGCAACCGAGCGGGTGCGCGGTGTGCGGTAATGCACAGAGGCGGTCGGGACACGATCGGTTCCGACCAGGCCAGGGTGGGTGTCAGCCGTCCGGGCGATGTTGGCGGGGGTGCGTAACCCGGCCGTGGGGTCGTCGTTGAGTCAGGTGTCGGAGCGCTGCACAGCGCGATGACGGGAGACGGCCGATGCCCTGTCGGTCGAGGGGTGGCGGCGGGGCATCGTGCATAGAGGGGCCGGACGTGTGAGGGGTGCGTCCGGCCCCTCCCCCGTGCGCGGATACAGCGCCTCCGCTCAGGAGACCGGCTGCGCCACGTTCTCGCGGACCCACTCGACGATCGCCTGGGTGGTGGCGCCCGGCGTGAAGATCTTCGCGACGCCCAGCTTCTCCAACTCCGGGATGTCGCCGTTCGGGATGATGCCGCCACCGAAGACGACGATGTCCCGCGCGTCGCGCTCGGTGAGCAACTCCAGCACCCGACGGAACAGCGTCATGTGCGCGCCGGAGAGCACGGAGAGTCCGACCGCGTCGGCGTCCTCCTGGATGGCCGTCTCCACGATCTGCTCGGGCGTCTGGTGCAGGCCGGTGTAGACGACCTCCATCCCGGCGTCCCGCAGGGCCCGGGCGACGACCTTCGCACCGCGGTCGTGGCCGTCCAGACCTGGCTTGGCGACGACGACCCGAATTCGAGAGCTCATCAGCGCACACCTTTCACCGGCTCCACGGCCTTCACCTGAACGAACGGTAACCCGCCCGGCCGGGGCCGGGAAATCCGGGCCGGAAACACGTCCGTCATCCCGGCGACCTCGGACACGGCCGGAGGCAAGCGTCCTCGCCCGGCCGTGGCGTCAAGCCGGACTACTCCGCCGGATCGGTCACGCTCGGCGACGAACGGGTGGTTACGGGGGCACCGTTCGACGGCACGATGCGTGACAATCACGGACGCAAACGGACAAGTCGACACGCCAATTCGGCGGTCTGGCTTGTGACTCGCCTGGTGGTTGGCTAACGTGTCCACGGTTGTCATCAGGTCCATGGACGGGTGACGACGCGGTCGGCAGACGTTCACCTGAGCTTCACGGACGTCCAACCGGTCGCCTCGGAACCCCGACAACGGAGGGTGTGCGTGCGCCAGCGCCTGTCGTCTGAGCCCGATCGATATCGCGGTCGCCGCCGCGTACCCACCCCCCCGCGTAGCCGTTACGCGGCGGTCGTCACCACCGCGTTCGTCGGTGCGGGCATCGTCGCGCTGGGCGCGTCGGCCATGCCGGACGCCAAGGACGTCAGCCCGTCGGTGCTCGACGAGCTCAAGCAGGCGTCGGTCACCAGTCAGGACGCCGCAGCCCGCGCGGACAACGCCGACCGGGCCTCCCGGGACAGCCGCGGCAAGGAAGCGGCCGAGCCCGACGTCTGGATGCTGCCGCTGCAGGGCTACGACTTCAACTCGCCGTACGGGATGCGGTGGGGCAAGCTGCACACCGGTGTCGACCTGGTCGTCCCCGAGGGCACGCCCTACGTGGCCGTCCACGACGGGCTGGTCACCAAGGCCGGCTGGTTCGGCGGCTACGGCTACGCCGTGATCGTGCAGCACGCCGACGGCAGCGAGGCCATCTACGGCCACTCCTCCGCGCTCAGCGTCAAGGAGGGCCAGCAGGTCAAGGCGGGCGACCAGCTCGGCCTGGTGGGCCAGACCGGTCACGCCTACGGCACCCACCTGCACCTCGAACTCCATGTCAAGGGCGAACCGATCGACCCCGTTCCGTACCTGCAGGAGCGCGGAGTGGACATCAAGCTGCAAGTCGAGGCAATCTACAGCGATGCAGCCGCGTCCTGACGCTGCGTACTGACCGTTGACCGCCCGGATCTGCCGATCCGGGCGGTTCTGCGTGTGCTGATGTTTCCTGGGTCACAGCGGCGATTGTGTCCCAGCACACGCCGCACATAATCATTTTTCCGGACGTAGGGCTAAAGAGCACCTCATAACGGGCCGGCTCGCCGGCCATCCGCGCGCCGGGCGGCCGGACCACGCGGTCATCCCACTCGGCCCGGCACCAGTATTTCGAGGTCAAGTGCCCCTCGACTGTGAAGGTCCGCCGTGCCGGAAGACAGCCCCGTCCAGAACGAGAACACCCCCGACACCACCGGTGCGCAGCCTCGGCGTGCCCGCCGGCGGAACCGCCTCATCGTGCTCGGCGCGGCCGGCCTGGTCGCCCTCGGCCTGGGCGGGGTCGCCGTCGCCACCACCAGACCCGACCGGCCCGCGCCCACCGCCGTCTCCCTCGACGCGCAGTCCCGGGCCGAGGCCGCCAGCCGGGCCGACCGTTCGGCCCGTGAGTCGAGCGCGCCCGCCTCCCCGTCGGCCAGCCCGACCGCGAGCCCCTCGGCCGTCGCCGCCAGCCCGTCGCCCACGAAGACGGCCCTCGCGAAGCCGAAGCCGAAGCCGAAGAAGACCACCAAGCCGACGGCCGCCTGGGTCAATCCGATGCCCGGGGCCGAGGTCACCTCCTGCTTCGGCCAGCGCTGGGGCACCCTGCACGCCGGGATCGACCTGGCGCTGCCCTCGGGCACCCCCATCCGTGCCGCGGCGGCCGGAACCGTCACCCAGGCCGGTGACGCCGCCGACGGGTACGGCAACTCGGTCTTCATCGACCACGGCAACGGCTATCTGACCCACTACGCCCACCAGAGCCGCATCGCGGTCACCGTCGGCCAGAAGGTCAAAGCGGGCCAGGTGATCGGCTACGAGGGCGCCACGGGCGATGCCACCGGCCCGCACCTGCACTTCGAGGTGCACCAGGGCATGTGGAACCAGATCGACCCCGCCCCGTTCATGCGCGCGCGAGGCGTGGACCTGGGCTGCTGACGCCCCGCACCTGCGCCGATCTTGCACTTTCTGCGGCGACATAAAGGGCACAAGCCCTCATGTCGCCAATCGGAAGTGCAAGATCGGCGCAGGGTGGTCAGAGCTTGTCGACCGGGGCGTGGCGCAGGACCAGCCACATGGTCTGGTCGCCGAAGTCGATCTGCGCGCGGGCGCCGGGGCCGTGCCCCTCCACGGCGAGCACCCGGCCCAGGCCGTAGCGCTGGTGGTTGACCCGGTCGCCGGCCGCCACCTTCGGCCCCTGCGGCAGCTCGCTGGCCGTGGTCAGGCGACTGCCGTCCACGCCGAGCCGCTGGGCGAGCTGAGCCGCCTTGGGCGTACCCCCGGTGAAGGTGCCGCGCCCGCCGGGCGCGCGGTCCGCGCGGCCACCGACGCCGCCGCCTCCGCCAGCCCACGAGGTGTACGACCCCTCGGTGCGCTCCCAGCGCACCAGCTCCGGCGGCAGCTCCTCCAGGAAGCGTGACGGGGGGTTGTAGGACGGCTGCCCCCACGCGGAGCGGGTGACCGCACGGGACAGGTAGAGCCGCTGTCGGGCACGGGTGATCCCCACGTACGCCAGTCGGCGCTCCTCCTCCAACTCGCGGGTGTCGCCCAGCGAGCGCAGGTGCGGGAAGACGCCGTCCTCCAGGCCGGTCAGGAAGACCACCGGAAACTCGAGGCCCTTGGCGGTGTGCAACGTCATCAGGGTGACGACGCCCTGGTGGTCGGGGTCGTCGGAGGGGATCTGGTCGGCGTCGGCCACCAGCGCGACCTGCTCCAGGAACCCGGCCAGGGTGGCCCGCTCCCCGTCCTCGCCCAGGGCCTCGATCCGCTCGGTGTACTCCCGGGCGACGCTGACCAGCTCCTGGAGGTTGTCCACCCGACCGGCGTCCTGCGGGTCGAGGCTCTCCTCCAGCTCGGTGAGGTAGCCCGAGCGGGTCAGCAGGGCCTCCAGCACCTCCTCCGGGGTGCCGGTCTCGGCCAGCTCACGTGCGCCGTCGAGCAGCGCCACGAAGTCGGCGATGCCGTTGGCCGCCCGGGTGGAGATGCCGGGCGCCTCACGGGCCCGGCGCAGCGCCGCGCCGAAGGAGATCCGGTCGCGGCTGGACAGCGCCTCGACGCACGCCTCCGCACGGTCGCCGATGCCCCGGCGTGGGGTGTTCAGCACCCGCCGCAGGCTCACGGTGTCGTCGTCGTTGACCACCGAGCGCAGGTACGCCAGCGCGTCGCGCACCTCCTTGCGCTCGTAGAAGCGCACCCCGCCGACCACCTTGTACGGCAGGCCGGCGCGGATGAACACCTCCTCGAAGACGCGGGACTGGGCGTTGGTGCGGTAGAAGACGGCGACGTCACCGGGGCGGGTCTCGTCGGCGTCGACGAGGCGGTCGATCTCCCGACCCACCCAGTCAGCCTCGGCGTGCTCGGTGTCCGCCACGTACCCGACGATCCGCTCGCCGTCGCCGGCCTCGCTCCACAGCCGCTTCGGCTTACGGGAGGTGTTCCGGTCGATCACCGCGTTGGCCGCGTTGAGAATGGTCTGCGTCGAGCGGTAGTTCTGTTCCAGCAGGATCGTCCGCGCGTCGGTGAAGTCCCGCTCGAACTCCAGGATGTTGCGGATCGTCGCGCCCCGGAACGCGTAGATCGACTGGTCGGCGTCACCGACCACGCACAGCTCGGCCGGCGCCAACCCGTCGGTGCCGGAGACCAGCTCCTTGATCAGGGTGTACTGGGCATGGTTGGTGTCCTGGTATTCGTCGACGAGCACGTGCCGGAACCGCCGCCGGTAGCTCTCGGCCACGTGCGGGTGGGACTGGAGCAGGTGCACCGTCGTCATGATCAGGTCGTCGAAGTCCAGCGCGTGCGCCTCGCGCAGCCGGCGCTGGTAGAGCGTGTACGCCTCGGCGAGCGCCCGCTCGTTGGGCCCGCTGGCCCGCGTGGCGAACTGTTCCGGGTCGACCAGTTCGTTCTTGAGGTTGGAGACCTGGGCGGCCAGCCCACGCGCCGGGTAGCGCTTCGGGTCGAGATCCAACTCCCGGGCGACCAACTGCATCAGGCGCCGGGAGTCGTCCGCGTCGTAGATCGAGAACGTCGACTTGAGGCCGGCGTGCTCGTGCTCGGCGCGCAGGATGCGGACGCACGCGGAGTGGAACGTCGACACCCACATCAGCCGGGCCCGCGGACCGACCAGCGCGGCGACGCGCTCCTTCATCTCGCCCGCCGCCTTGTTGGTGAACGTGATGGCGATGATCTCGCCGGGGTGGACGTCCCGTGCGGCGAGCAGGTAGGCGATCCGGTGGGTGAGCACCCGGGTCTTGCCGGAACCGGCGCCGGCCACGATCAGCAACGGGGAACCGGCGTGGCTGACCGCGTCGCGCTGCGGCCCGTTCAACCCGTCGAGCAGTTGCCGCGGATCGAGGTGGGCGGAGGCCGACCCGGGCCGGTGCGGACGGGCCGGCGCGGACTCCGGCGCGGGCGGGGACGCGGGGATGTCGAAGAGAGGATGCATCGCGCGACAAGTCTATGCCGACAGCCGGACACTTCCCGACCGGTGCGGGGCCCGTCCGCCAGCCGGGCACGGCGTCACGAACCGCGTCGAATCCTTGCGCGCCGGCCATCCTCGTGGGCATACTCGACGGCGTGATCGGAGCGCGCTACTACTTTTACTACGGCACCGGGAGTCCGGCTGCCGTAGGTCGCGCCTGATCGATCAGACCTGCGAAAAGCCCCGGGCTCCTGGAGTCCGGGGCTTTTTCGTCCCGGGTTGCGGGCACGGGGCACCGGAGCGCGAGAGGTACCCGATGATGACAGACGTGGTGGAGCAGAACGACGGCCCGGCACGGCCGGACCCGGCACAGGCCCCGGTCGACGGGAGCGTGCCGGAGGCGGGCCCCCCGATGGAGTCCGGCGAACCGGCCGACGCGCAGACCGGCACGGTGGAGCCGACCGCCGCCGCGCGGATCGTGCAGATCAGGGAGCGGATCGACGAGATCGACCACGCCTTGATCACGCTCTGGCAGGAGCGGGCCGCGCTGTCGCGGGAGGTCGGCGCGACCCGGATGGCCTCCGGCGGCACGCGGCTGGTGCTCTCCCGGGAACGGGACATCCTGGAACGCTTCCGGCTCGCGCTCGGCGCCGACGGTACGCAACTGGCGCTGTTGCTGCTGCGAGCGGGCCGCGGGCCGCTCTGAGGGCATGGACAGACGAAACCGCCTGCCGTCGTCATGGTGACGTCGGCAGGCGGTTCCGGTGAAATCACGCCTCGTGGGTGGCGACGATCTCGCGCCGCTCCGCGAAGTGGCAGGCGCTCGGGTGGTCCGAGTCGCGACGGATCTCCAGCAGCGGGACCTGCTCGGCGCAGACATCCTGCGCCTTCCAGCAGCGGGTCCGGAACCGGCAGCCCGAGGGCGGGCTGATCGGCGACGGCACGTCACCCGTGAGCCGGATGATCGTCTTGTTGTTCCGCTGGGTCGGGTCCGGCACCGGCACCGCCGAGAGCAGCGCCTGGGTGTACGGGTGGGTCGGCCGCTCGTAGATCTCGTCCTCGGTGCCGATCTCGACGATCTTGCCGAGGTACATCACCGCCACGCGGTTCGACAGGTGGCGGACCACCGACAGGTCGTGGGCGATGAAGATGTACGACAGGCCCAGCTCAACCTGCAGCTTCTCCAGCAGGTTCATCACCTGGGCCTGGATGGAGACGTCCAGCGCCGAGACCGGCTCGTCGCAGACGATCACCTCGGGCCGCAGCGCGAGCGCCCGGGCGATGCCGATGCGCTGCCGCTGACCGCCGGAGAATTGGTGCGGGTACCGGTTGATGTGCTCCGGGTTCAGGCCGACCAGGTCGAGCAGCTCGCGGACCTTGGCCCGACGGCTGCCCCGGGGCGCCACCTCCGGGTGGATCTCGAACGGCTCACCGATCAGGTCGCCGACCGTCATCCGCGGGTTCAACGACGTGTACGGGTCCTGCATGACCAGCTGGATCTGCCGACGCAGCCGGCGCAGCGCCCCACCGGAGAGCTTGGAGATGTCCTGGCCCTTGTAGACCACGCTGCCGGCGGTCGGCTTCTCCAGGTTCATCAGAACCCGGGCGAGGGTCGACTTGCCGCAGCCGGACTCACCGACGACACCGAGCGTCTCGCCGGCCCGCAGACCGAACGAGACCCCGTCGACGGCCTTGACCTGACCGACGGTCTTCTTGAACACCACACCCTGGGTGACGGGGTAGTGCTTGACCAGGTCACGGACCTCGAGGATGTTCTCAGACACGGTTCACCAGCTCCTCGGCGAAGTGGCAGGCGCTGGCCCGGGCGTGGCCCACCTGAAGCAGCGGGGGGACCTTCTCCCGGCACACCGGCTGAGCCATGGGGCAGCGCGGGTTGAACGGGCAGCCCGGCGGGATGTTCATCAGGTTCGGCGGGAGACCCTTGATCGTCCGGAGCTGCTGCCCCTTCTCGTCGAGCCGCGGGATCGAGTCGATCAGACCCATCGTGTACGGGTGCGCCGGCTTGGCGTACAGGTCGTACACGTCGGCTTCCTCGACGATGCGGCCCGCGTACATGACGGCGATCCGGTCCGCGACGTCGGCGACCACGCCGAGGTCGTGGGTGATCAGGATCATGCCCATCTGCCGCTCACGCTGAAGCTCCGCGAGCAGGTCCATGATCTGGGCCTGGACGGTCACGTCGAGCGCGGTGGTCGGCTCGTCGGCGATCAGCACCTCGGGGTCGAGCGCCAGCGACATCGCGATCATCGCGCGCTGCCGCATACCACCGGAGAACTGGTGCGGATAGTTGTTGAACCGGCCCTTGGCGTTCGGGATCTTGACCTGGTCGAGCATTTCGATCGCGCGCTTCTTGGCGTCGGCGCGACCCATGCCCCGCCGGACCCGGAACTGCTCGGCGATCTGGAACCCGACGGTGAAGACCGGGTTCAGGGCGGAGAGCGCGTCCTGGAAGATCATCGCGATGCCCTCGCCGCGGATGCGGCGGCGCTCCTCGCCGGCCATGCGGAGCATGTCCTTGCCGTGGAAGCGGACCTGCCCACCGGTGACGAAGCCGGGGGGCATGTCGAGGATGCCCATGATGGTCTGCGCCGTGACGCTCTTGCCGGAGCCGGACTCGCCGAGCACGGCGAGGGTCTCCCCCGCGTCGACGTGGTACGTGACCCCGTTGATGACCTTTGCGACGCCGTCCCGGGTACGGAACTCCACCCGCAGGTCGTCGACCTCGAGCAGCCGGCCGGAGGGACGTCCGGACCCGCCGGATCCCGGCGCGGACTGCTCGGACACGAGAATGTCGGACACTGGATCTCCCCTAGCGGAGTTTCGGATCGAGGGCCTCGCGGACCGCCTCACCGAGCATCACGAAGCTCAGCACTGCGGCGACGAGGAAGGCGGCGGGGAAGAACACCAGCCCCGGCGCGACCCGGATAAAATCCTTGCCGTCGCTGATCATGATGCCCCAGGACACCACCGGCGACTTCAGGCCGACACCCAGGAACGACAGGGTGGCCTCGGCGCCGATGAACGAGCCGACCATGATCGTGCCGTAGACCAGCAGCGGAGCCAGGCAGTTCGGCAGCAGGTGCTTGAGGATGATCCGACCGCTACCGGCACCGAGAGCGCGGGCCGCGACGATGTAGTCGGCCTCCTTGGTGGCGAGCACCGAGGAGCGCATCAGCCGCATCACGACCGGCCAGCTCAGCACGATCAGCGAGATGGTCACCAGGCCCATGATCTCGGCCTTGCTGTTGGTGGCGCCCGAACCGTTGAACGTGGTCAGGATGACGATCGCGCCGAGCACGAACGGAATACCGAAGAACACGTCGGCGATCCGGCTGAGCAGCGTGTCGACCCAACCACCGAGGTAGCCGGAGATGATGCCCATGGTGCCGCCGACCAGCAGGGTGCCGATCACGGAGAGCACGGCGACCACGACGGAGGCGCGCGCGCCGTAGATGACGCGGGCGTAGACGTCCCGGCCCTGCAGGTCGTACCCGAACCAGGCGTCCCCGGACGCCTTGTTGAGGCTGCGCGACAGGGAGCCGTTGACCGCGTCGCCCGGGGCGAACAGCGACGGGAAGGCCGCCATCAACAGGAAGATGACGATGACCGTCGCCGAGATCCAGAACAGCGGCTTTCGGCGCAGGTCGCGCCAGGCGTCGCCGAGCAGACCGCGCGGCTTCTCGTTGCTCTGGGGCCCCGGAGCGGCCGGGGTGTCGGTCGCCTGCGGGGTTGGGGTGCTGACGATCGATGCGGTGCTTGGGTCACTCATAACGGATCCTCGGGTCCAGGGCGGCGTAGAGCAGGTCGACCAACAGGTTCATCAACAGATAGACGACCACCAGTACGACCACGATGCCGACCACCGTAGCGCTTTCCTTGGTGATGATCGCGCGGTAGACCTCGCGGCCGATTCCGTTGATGCCGAAGATGCCCTCGGTGACGATCGCGCCGCCCATCAGCGCGCCAAGGTCGGTGCCGAGCAGGGTGACCACCGGAATGAGCGAGTTGCGCAGCAGGTGCACACCGACGACCCGGCGCATCGGCAGGCCCTTGGCGATGGCGGTGCGCACGTAGTCCGCGCGGCGGTTCTCCGCGATGCTCGTGCGGGCCACCCGGGCGATGTACGCCACCGACGCGCTGCCGAGCACGAAGCCCGGGACGAGCAGTTCGGAGAAGCGCATCTCGGACGAGACCGTCGGGTGGACGATCTTCCACTGCACGCCCAGCAGCCACTGCAGCACGAAGCCGACGACGAACACCGGCAGCGCGAGCAGGAAGAGGGTCGAGACCAGGACCAGGTTGTCCATGAAGCCGTTGCGGCGCAGGCCGGTCAGAATGCCGGCGCCGAGGCCGATGATGGCCTCGATGGCGAGCGCGACCAGGGCCAGCTTCAGCGTGTTCGGGTACGCCGTGGCGATGATGTCGCCGATCTCGCGCTGCGAGAACGTCTGCCCGAAGTCGCCCTGAAGGAGGTTCTTCATGTAGTTGCCGTACTGCACGAAGACGTTCTGGTCCAGGTGGTACTTCTCGGTCATGTACGCGATGTACTGATCCGGGCAGCGGCGCTCGCCGCACTTGCCGGCGAACGGGTCGCCCGGGACCGACCAGACGAGCCAGTAGATCAGGAAAGTCGAGCCGATGAAGACCGGCACGAGTTGGAGCAGCCGTCTCAACAGATAACGGCCCATGGGGTGGTCCTCCAGACAGGGGGCGCGTCGGACGGCCGACACGGTGGTGACAACGTGGCGAGTGGCATGTTGTAGCACCCACTCGCGGAACGGCCCCGGGTCGGGCTCACCGGATGTGGCGAGCCCGACCCGGGGTCAGACCGTACGGATCAGAGCTCGACCGAGGTGATGTCGAGTTCGCCGACGTTGTTCAGCTCGAGCTTCTTGATCTTCTCCGAGTGGCCGGACTGCTGGCCGTAGAAGTAGATCGGGATGCTCGGGACGTCCTGGTCGACAACCTCGACGGCCTTGGCGAACGCCTCGTGCGAGGCCTCCAGGCTCGGCGCGGCGCTGGCCTGCTTGGCCAGGGTGTCGACCTGCGGGTTGCTGTACAGACCGTCGTTGGAGGAGCCACCCTTGACGTAGAGCGGGTTGACCCAGTTCTCCACGTCCGGGTAGTCCTGCTGCCAGGCGGCACGGTACGGGCCGGTCATCTTGTGGGCGTTGATGTTCTGCCGGAAGACCGCGAAGGTCGGAACACCCTCGGCGCGGGCGTCGATGCCGAGGTTGGTCTTGACCTGCTGCGCAACGGCGTCCATCCAGTCCTTGTGGCTGGAGTCGGCGTTGTAGTAGAACACCATCTCACCGGTGAAGCCGCCGGCCTCGGTCAGCAGCTGCTTGGCCGTGGTCGGGTCGAACTTGCAGGCGGTGCAGTTGCCCGGCTTGGCGCCCGGGGTCAGCGGGTTCGCCCAGCTGTCGGCCGGCTTGCGGGTACCGAAGAAGATCTTGTCCGAGATCTCCTGCCGGTTGATCGACAGCGACACCGCGCGACGCAGCTTCGCGTTCTGGAAGCGCTTGTCGTAGATCGGGAACGCGATGAACGCGGTCGACGGGGTGACCGTGTTCAGGCCCCGCTCACCGAGGTCGGCCTTCCACTTGTCGCCGGCGAGCGCCGAGGTGGGGACAACCTCCATGAAGTCGAGGTTGTTGCTCAGCAGGTCGGCGTACGCGGCCGTCTCGTCCTGGTAGAGCTTGACGTCGACGTCCTTGATCTTCATCTTGTCACGCAGGTTGTAGTCGTCGAAGCGCGTGAGCTTGATGACGACGTTGTCCTGCCACGAGACGAACTTCACCGGGCCGTTGCCGATCGGGTTCTTACCGAAGTCCTCGGGCTTCATGGTGAAGAACGCGTCCGGCAGCGGCATGAAGGCGCTGTAGCCGAGCTTGGTCGGGAAGACCGCGGTCGGCGCGGCGAGGGTGACCTCGAAGGTCTGGTCGTCGATGACTTTCAGGCCGGAGAGCTCCTTGGCCGACGGGGTCGGGGCCTTCTGCGGGCCCTCCGCGCCGTCCGGGTCCTCGGTGTAGGTCTTGTCGAAGCCCGCGATGTCCGAGAAGAAGGAGCCGTTCTGCGCGCCGTTTGGCGAGTACGCGGCCCAGTTCCAGGCGTCGACGAAGTTCTTGGCCTTCACCTCGGTACCGTCGTGGAACTTGGTACCCTTCTTGATCTTGATCGTGAAGACCTTGGAGTCCTTGGTGTCGATGGACTCGGCCAGCGCGTTGCGCGGGGCCCCACCGTCGTTCGGGTACTCAACCAGGCCGGTGAACAGCCAGTCGATGACCTTGCCACCGCCGGTCTCCGTGGTGTTCGACGGAACCAGCGGGTTCTCCGGCTGGACGCCGTGGATGACGATGGCGCCGTCCTTGCTGGCGGCGGCGTCGCCGTCGCCGTCACCGCTCGAGCAACCGCTCGCGACAAGCGCGGCGGCCGCGCTGAGCGCGATCGCGCTCGTCGCCCGCTTCGAGACTCTCATTCCGAGGGGCCTCCTCTTTCTAACCTGGTCCGTCGTGGGTTTCACGCACGTTTGGGGGTGACACCGCCCGGCTACCTCGGGGCGGAGGTCGCCGGGACCACAGGGAAGTTGGGAGACACCCCTGATGTTCCGATCCGCCGGGCTCCCCACCCGACGGGGCACGACCCTACGCAGGCGTCGCGACCACGAACCCGCCGGGAAGCAGCGGAGTTCATGGTCGTTGGCCGTACGGAGTGCCACACACCGAGGGTGAGGTGCTGCCACTGTGACACCCACCGGCCTCTTCCGTGAAGGTGCCGTTATCAAGCCGTTAGTTGCCCGCCACGTAGCCGATACTTGAAAAATAATCATAAAACGGTCGGTGTGCAGCTCCCCGGCTACAACGCTCCGACCTGCCAGGAGACCCGGACGGCGCTCAGATCCGGTCTTTGTGAGTCACCCCGCACCCGGGACCGTCGATCGGTGACCGCTCGCGCACTCAGTGTTCTTTACCCGTCCGGGTGATGTCCTCGTCCGCTAGACGGGCACCAGCACCGACTGGGTGGACGAGGGCGCCGCGGACGGACTTCTGCCAACCACCTACGGCCGAGATGACATCGGCCCCGGCACCGCTCGCGCGGTTCCGGGGCCGATGGTGGATCGAACTGGATCAGGCGGTGAAGCGGACCTTACGGCGACGCACCACCAGGACGGCCACCGCGCCCGCGGCGAGCAGCAGCAGACCCGCGGTCGCCGCCGCCGCGATCGGCGAACCGGTCAGCGGCAGGCCGCCACCGTTGCTCGCCGGCGAGGTGGACGGGGCCGGGCTGGCCGGCTGCGCCGACTCCGACGGCGTGGCCGACGGGGTGGTCGGCGAGGCCGACGCGCTCGGGGTCGCCGACGGAGTGGCCGGCGGCGTCGTGGGGACGGCGGTGAAGCTGGCCGAAACCCGGGTGGTGACGGTGGCGCCGGTGCTGCCACCGAGGATCAGCTTCTGCGCCTTCTTGGCACCGGTGAACAGGAACACCCGGCCGAAGGAGACCGAGTCCTGCGCGGTCAGGGTCACGTTGACCGTGCCGGCGGCCTCGGCGGCCAGCCAGAACTGCCCGCCGTTGGTGGTCGTGGTGACCGGCTTGCCCTCGGCGTCGACGGCGGTGCCGCCGGTGGCCGCGACGGTGATGGCGCCCGCCGGGCCCTTCACCGTGAACGGACCGGCCTTGCCGCCGACCGTCGCGGTGGCGCTGGCCGGGTCGACGGACAGCTCGGCACGCGGCTCCGGCTGGTCGGTCGCGTTCTTGATGAGGTAGTCACGGACCTTCGTGATCACCTCGTACTGGTTGCGCGGCTGCAGGTCCTTCTCCCAGGCGCCCAGCTCGATGCCGTCGCTGAAGTGCCAGATGGCGGTCTGGGTACCGAAGTAGAGCAGGTTGTCGAGCTGCTTCTTGCCGATCTTGGTGTCCACGCCGGCGGCGGCGAGGAGCTTGGCAGAGTCGGCGTTCGGGTAACCGTGGGTGAGCACCCACTGCACCTTGCCGAGGTTCTTCACCTCGGACTCGTCCCAGGTGCCCTCCTCGTACTTGCCGTCGAGCTTCACGCTGGTGCGGTAGTCGATGCAGAACGCCGGCACCAGCTTGCCGTCGATCTTCAGGGCGAGCGCGGACGTGGTGCGCGTCTTGCCGTCGAGCTTGAGGGTGACCTCGCTGCCGTCGACCGCCTTGGCCACACCGGTGGCCGGAGCGGCTGCGGCGGCGCCTGCCACGCCGAGCGCCAGGGCGCTGCCGGCGACAGCGGCCAGGGCGACGCGCGCCCAGCGTTGTCCTCGTTGTCCGAACATCAGAAGTGGTACCTCTCCCCCAGGGGTGACCCGCGATTCGCGGGCACGCACGTGAGCCGTCGTTTCCACGGGATGCGAGACCCACGCGCGGAAACGGGACCGGGGCAGTATGGAACCACGGTTGATCTTTTGTCAGCCCCGCCCAGCGGCATCCGTGGCATGTGTCCGAATTGCCGGGGCGGAGGAATTAATCACACGAGCCGGCGGTCCGCCGCCCAACGGGAGAGCTCGTACCGGTTGGACATCTGGAGCTTGCGCAGCACGTTCGACACATGCGTCTCCACCGTCTTGATGGAGATGAACAACTCCTTCGCGATCTCCTTGTACGCGTACCCCCGGGCGAGCAGGCGCAGCACCTCCCGCTCACGGTTGGTGAGCTGGTCCAACTCCGGGTCGGCCACCGGCGCGTCCGGCCGGGCCGCGAACGCGTCCAGCACGAACCCGGCCAGCCGAGGGCTGAACACGGCATCGCCGTCGGCCACGCGGCGGATCGCGGCGGCCAACTCGTCCGGCGAGATGGTCTTGGTGACGTACCCCCGCGCGCCGGCCCGGATCAGCCCGATCACGTCCTCGGCCGCGTCGGAGACGCTCAGGGCCAGGAACTTGACCTGCGGGTGACTGCGCCGCATCGCCTCCAGCACCGCGCGGCCACCGCCGTCGGGCATGTGCACGTCGAGCAGCACCACGTCGGGCACCGTGACGGCGATCCGGGCGACCGCCTCGGCCACCGTGCTCGCCTCGCCCACCACCTCGACGTGGGCGCCCAGCTCGGCACGTACCCCGGCGCGGAACATCGCGTGGTCGTCCACCAGGAAGACCCGCAGGCGTTCCGGGCGGCTCTGAACCGGGTGCTCCGTCGGCTGCTCGGCCATGGTCATTTGTTCCTCTCCGCCGCGGACGAGTCCCGGGAGATCGGCAGGATCAACCGGACCTCGGTCCCCTCCCCCGGACCGGACCGGATCTCGGCCCGTCCGCCGTGCCGCTTCATCCGTCCGATGATCGAACCGCGTACGCCGTGCCGGTGGTCCTCCACCGTATCCGGATCGAAGCCCTTGCCCCGATCCCGGACGAAGACACTCACCTGTTCCGGTTCCACCTCGGCGTAGAGCGACACGGTCTGCACGCCGGCGTGCCGTGCCGCGTTCACCAGCGCCTCCCGGGCGGCGGCGACCAGCGCGCCGACCTTCTCGTCGGTCTCGCGGTCACCCACCACCACCGCCTCCACGGTGATCGCGAACGTGTCCTCGACCTCGGCGGCAGCCTGCTCCAGGGCGGCCGCGAAGCGCTCGTTCGGCGAGGCCGTGGGCTTGTAGAGCCAGTTGCGCAGCGAGCGCTCCTGCCCCCGCGCCAACCGCTGCACCGTCTTGACGTCGCCCGCGTTGCGCTGGATCAACGCCAGGGTGTGCAGCACCTGGTCGTGCACCATCGCGGCCAGCTCCGCCCGTTCCTGCTCCCGGATGCGACCCTCACGCTCCGCGCGGAGCTGGTTGTACGTCCGCCAGAGCACCGGTGCGGCGACCACGCCGACCCCGGCCAACCCGACCAGCGCGAAGATCACCCCGTTGATCACCGCGTCGAAGTTCTGGGCCGGCGAGTAGACCGCCGCGACACCGATGATGCCGACCGCGACCAGCACCCCGCCGCCGATGAACCGGAGCACGAAGGCCCGCCGGTCGCTCTCCTCGACGACCGCCCCGAGCCACGGGACCGGCATCGTCTCGCCCCAGCGCCGCCGCCGCTCGGGCGCCGACTGGTGCCAGATCACGCCCGCGCCGACCGCGATGATGGCCACCAGCCAGCCGGCGGTGCCCGCCGCGCCGACCGAGTCGAAGACCATCACCTGGATCAACAGGACGCCGAGCCCGATCGCGACGAACGGCAGGAGCTGGGCCACGTCCCGCCGGGGCGGCACGGCGGTGTCACCGGGTCGCAGCGGCACCACCGCCCAGAACGCCGCGTACAGCAGCAGGCCGAGCCCACTGAGCCCGAGCAGCACCATGAACGCGACGCGCACGCGCAGCACCGAGATGCCGAGGTGGTCGGCGATACCGGCGGCGACGCCAGCGGCCATCCGATGCTCGGGGGCCCGGTACAGGCGCGGAGGCGGGGTCACGGTGCTGATCGCAGGCTCCCTGGTCACGGTGGTGGGCTGGGTGCGGGTCGGTGAGTTCGATCGTCACACGCTGCGGCGTCCCAGGACCACGGGGACGCCCCCGACATTCCGGCCCCCCGGATCTCAGGGTGGCGTCAGGGTCGGGTCCTGAGGTCGTTCGGGCGAGGTGGGCAGCAGGATCGAGGCATGACCGAGGAAGCTGCCCCGCCGCCCCGCTCCGGGTCGGCACAGCCGGGCGGTTCAGTACCGCCCGCACCGCCCACGACACCCGCTGGCTGGGCCGAGCCGACCACGTTCGGCCCACCCACCGCACCGCCGGCCGACGGCCAGTACGAGCCGCCGAGCGCCGGCTACGCGCCTGGCGCCGGCTACGCGCCGGGCACGGGCTACGGCCCCGGCGGGGGTACGACCGGCACGGGCCACGGGCCCGGCGGGGGTACGACCGGCACGGGCCACGGGCCCGGCGGGGGTACGACCGGCACGGGCTATGGGCCCGGCGGGGGTACGACCGGCACGGGCTATGGGCCCGGCGGTGGCGCGGGTACGCCTGGGGGGCCCGGCGCGGCCGGACCGTCCGGGAGCCCGCTGGGCGGGGCCGGCTTCACCTCGCGGTACGGGCTGGTCCGGCCCCGCGACGGCCGTTACCTCGCCGGGGTCTGCGCGGCGATCGGACGGGCCACCAACACCGACCCGGTGCTGTGGCGGGTACTCCTCGCGGTGCTCGGGTTCTTCGGCGGCATCGGCATCCTGGTGTACGTCGCAGCCTGGCTGATCATCCCCAACGAGGGCGACACGGCCTCTCCGGTGGAGTCCATGCTGGGGCGGGGCCGTTCCAGCATGTCGCCGGTAACCGTGATCATCCTGGGCATCCTGGTGGCCGCGAGCTTCGGCTACATCGTCACCGACGCCTTCCGCGCCGTCCTGCTCGGCGCGGCCATCCTGATCGGCGGCGCGTTGCTCCTCAACCGGGACAACCGCGGGCCACAGCCCTCGGGTGGACCGGTGCCGCCCTCCCCGGCCGGCACGCCACCCGGGCCGGTCCCGCCGGTCGCCTGGCCCGCTCCCGCATACGGCACGGTGCCGCCCAGCGGTCCGCTGGCGACCGCGCCGCTGGCGGGCGACACCCTGTCTTACGCCGCCGCGCCGCAGAGCGCGTACCCGCCTGTCCAGGGTGGTCAGCCGCCCGCGACGGCGCAGCCGACCGTCGGCGCGCAGCCGGCGTACCCGGCGGCGATGGTGTCCGGGGCAGGTCCGGTGTCCGCGCAGCCGGCCGCCTCGCAGGGCACCGGCTGGCCGGCCCCCGATCCCGGTTGGCCGGGCAGCGACACGCCCACCAGCGGCTGGCCGTCCGCGCCGGTGACCGCCGTACCCGCCGCCGGCCCGTCCACCCATCCCGGGGCGACGACGCCGGGCGGATACCGCCCTCCGTTCGCTCCACACGGCCCGTACGCCGCACCGGCTCCGGCCGCGTACCCCCCGCCCAAGCCACCGAAGCCACCCAAGCGGCCCCGGGAGCGTTCGCCGCTCGGTCCGGTGACCTTCTCGCTGATCTTCCTGGCGCTCGGCGTGGTCGCCCTGCTCGACCTGTTGGACGTCTTCGACGTCGGCGCTTCGGCGTACTTCGCGGCGGCGTTGGCCACCATCGGGCTGGGACTGCTGGTCGGCACCTGGTTCGGCCGGGCGCGCTGGTTGGTCGCGCTGGGGCTGGTGACGGCCGCCGCGTTGGGCACCGCGACCGTCGCCGAGTCGTACGACCGGATCCGGGGTGTGGACGGCGCGGTCACCTGGGCGCCCACCGACTACCGCGACCTCGCCGACCGGTACGAGAACAGTTTCGGTGACGCCGTCCTCGACCTGCGCGGCATCGACTTCACGAAGCGGGACAGCCAGGTGACCGTGGCGATCAACTTCGGTCAGGCGACCGTGGTCGTACCGCCCAACGTGGACGTCACCACGGTGGCCGACGTCAACGCCGGCGACGCCACCGTCTTCGGCAACCGATCCGGCGGGATCGACGGCCGGCTGCGGGAGTCCACCGACCTGGGCGCGGACGGCCCCGGCGGCGGGAAGCTGCGGCTGTACATCCACGTCAATGCCGGCAACCTGGAGGTGACCCGGTGAAGGCTCACCGTACGGACCTGCTCTCGTTCGCCTTCGGGCTGTTGTTCCTGGCGCTGTCGGCCTGGTGGCTGCTCGCCCAACTGCTCGGGCTCGCGCTGCCGCCGGTCGGCTGGTTCCTGGCCGGCGCGCTGATCCTGATCGGAGTCTTCGGTCTGGTCGGCGCGCTGCGCTCCGGCCGGTCCGGCCGCCCGGATCCGGTCGAGACCACCGGGCCGGGTGCGACGGCCTCCGCTGCCACGGTCGCGCCCGAGTCCGTCGCAGCCGAGCAGGGCACGCCGCGGACCGCCTCGTTCGAGGCGCCGGTGTACGAGCCGCCCGCGCCGACCATGTTCGAGTCCACGCCCGACCCTGCGCCCACGGCCGAGCTGCGCACGCCGGAGCCGCCCACGGCCGAGCTGCGCACGCCGGAGCCGCTCACCGCCGAGCTGCGCACGCCGGACGCGTCGACGGCCGGCATGGTCCATCCCGCCTGGCTGGCTCACGCCCCGGCCGAGCCGGAGACCTCGCCGGCCACGGCGCAGAGCGCCGAACCGACCCGGGTCGACCACCCGCTCACCCCGGCCGACGAGAACCGGGCGGCCGATCCGCCAGCCGAGACGGCGGCCGAGACGGCGGCCGAGACGGCGGCCAGCGACAAGGGTCCGGCGGCCAGCGACGGCCACGCCACCGGCGACGATCCGGCGGGCGCTGGCGAGCGGACGGGACGGCGAGAGGATTCCTGACCCCCGGGCTGTCGGCCCGGGCCGGAGGGCTCGCCGGTGCGGCCGGGGCGGACAGGCGCATATGCTGGCCGGTGGAGATCTCGCCTCCGCCGGCCGGCCCGTCCCGCCATGGCGCCCCCGCCGCGATTCCCGTCTCTACCCCGTCAGGAGCCCGCCCGACATGACGCAGTCCCCCGCCGTGCGTACCACCGGCCGGTCCGGTTCGGTCCGCATCGGCGAGCGAGCCGCCCGTACGCTCGTCTCCGAGCTGGCCCGGATGAACGACCCGAAGGTCGCCCTGCTGGTCGGCGCGAGCCCGGAGTCCGCGGTGCTGGCCGCGGCGATCGAGGCGTTGCTCCCCGGCGACCGGCTCACCGTGGTGCCCGCCGAGTCGTCCACCGCCGTCGCGTTCCGTGAGCACGTCACCGCCCAGGGCCGCTGGGTCGCCGACCGGGTACGCGTGGTCGACGCGCTCACCGACGCCGAGCCCGCGGCGGTGGTCGTCGCCGGTGAGGCGTTCGTCGGCACCGCCGAGGAGGCCCGTCACGACATCCAGGCGTTGTCGAAGTACCTCATCGACGGCGCGGTGTTGAGCGTCGCCACCACCGCGACACCGGGCCGGACCACCGGCGCGGCCGGCGAGCTGGGCCGCCAGGACGCCCTGTACGGCGTCGGCAGCGACCTGGTGCTGCGCAACTCGCCGCCGGTGCGGGTCCACCGACTGCGGTTCACGCCGGCCACTCCGGCGGCGGCCGACCGGCTGGCCCCGGCGTACCGGCCGTCGAGCGTGCCGCTGACCAGGGGCATGCACATCGACTCCAACGGGGTGGCGGCGGCGGGCATCACGCTGGGTCTGGCGGCGCTGGCCCGGGTGGCGCGTCCGTCGTCCAAGCTGTGGCTGCTGCCGGCGCTGGCGGCCGGCCCGGTCGCCGCGTTCTTCCGGGATCCGCAGCGGGACGTGCCGGAGGACCCGAACGCCGTGGTCGCCAGCGCGGACGGCAAGGTCCTGTCGGTGCAGCGGCTGTACGACGAGCGGTTCGGTGACGGCGAGTGGCTGCGGGTCGCGGTCTTTCTGTCCGTGCTGGACGTGCACGTCAACCGTGCCCCGGTCGCCGGCAAGGTGGTGGACTACTTCGTCGCCGACGGTGGTTTCGTCAACGCGATGAAGCCGGACGCCGAGCACAACGTCGCCGCGTACACGGTGCTGGACACCAGCCGCGGCACGGTGGTGGTCGCGCAGCGGACCGGTCTGATCGCCCGCCGCATCGTGCAGCGCGCACCGATCGGCGCGCTGCTGGCCAAGGGCGAGCGGTTCGGGCTCATCCGGTTCGGCTCGCGGACCGACGTCTACCTGCCGGCCGACGCCGCGGAACCGCTGGTGGGGCCGGGCGACAAGGTAATCGGCGGCGCCACGGTCATCGCCCGCTGGCGCTGAGACGAAGAACGGGGCGCCGCTGTTCGCGGCGCCCCGTTCTCGTACGTCGGGTCAGGCGGTACGACGCTGGCGCAGCCAGAGCACCGGCCCGCTGATCAGGTAGCCGACCACGATCAGGGCGA
The DNA here is from genome assembly GCF_049841635.1 of Micromonospora sp. DT44. Lineage (NCBI taxonomy): Bacteria > Bacillati > Actinomycetota > Actinomycetes > Micromonosporales > Micromonosporaceae > Micromonospora > Micromonospora sp. DT44. Next base: position 44,982 of record NZ_JBNCKS010000002.1, read on the forward strand.
ACGTGAGCCGGATGTCGACGAGCGCGCCGAGCACCGGGGCGAGCCAGAGCCATGGCGGCAGCTTCACCAGGCGCGCGAGCTTGGCGTACGGGAAGCTGGACACCATCGCGAAGGCGAGCAGCGCCACGCCGGCCACGAGCACGAAGCCGGGCACCGGCAGACCGATCGCCACGGTCACGGCGAGCACGGCGGCGGCCATGGTGGTGGGGACACCGCAGAAGAAGCGGCCGTCCTTCGGTGAGACGTTGAAGCGGGCCAGCCGGATCGCCGCGCACGCCGCGACCAGCGCACAGGCGACCGCAGCCGCGGCCGTCGACACGGAGCCGGCGAGCGAGGCGTAGACCACCACGGGCGCGGCGAGGCCGAACGAGCACATGTCGGCGAGCGAGTCCATCTGAGCGCCGAACGGGCTGGCGACGCCGAGCCGACGCGCCAACGCACCGTCCAGGCCGTCGAAGATGACGCAGGCGATCAGGCAGAGGGCGGCGATGCGCACCTGACCCTGCATGGCCAGGAAGATCGCCAGCATGCCGAGCATCAGGCTGGCCAGGGTGCAGGCGTTGACCAGGGCGAACTTCATCCGGCGGGCCATCGTGCGCTCGCCGGGGAGCAGGGGGATCGATCCGGCGGTGGCCTCGTCGGTGGGCGCCATCGGCAGCGCCGGGCTGACCGGCATGACCGCTTCGATGCCGGCGCGGCTGACCCCGGCCGGCCGGCTGAGCCGGTCCAGGCCGTAGCGACGGCGCTGGCGGTCGGCGTACCGGTGCTCGGGGAGTGTCAGGTCGGTGGTCCGCAGGTGACCGTCACGGCGGCCCACCCGGACCAGCAACACCTGGCGGGCGAACGTGCTGCTGCGGCGCAACTGGCCCGCCCAGCGACGCCCTGCGGGGCGCGGACTGTCAGTCGTACGACGCCGGCGCCAAAGGGCTCTCGGCACGTTTCCTCCATCACCGGATCTGCTGGCCGCCCTCGGGGGGCGGGTGTCCGGCTGTCTCGTGCCGGACCTTGCGTGGCCCGGCAGCCGTTTTGGCGGAGTACACCATCGCACAGGGGAACGGGGCTTGGCGATAGCTGCCGGCGGTACTCATCTGGTACAAACCACGCGAACCGCTTGTTATTCCCCATCCCGGGCTTCATCGCCCGTTTCCTCCACCATTCCCGCCTCTGACTCTACCGGAGGGTAGCCAACTCGGCTCGCTGAGCCGAGTGCTATGCGCCCAGCTGTCCGATTGCCGAGGCAGCGATACCAGTCAGCGGCAGCTCAGCGGTCTGCGCGACGGTGAACCAGCCCGCTCGCGCGGTCGAGCCACCGGCGGACTCGGTCACCACGGCGTCGGTGGGCGCGTCCACCAGCACCCGGTAGACCACCCGGACGCCGTGCCAGTCCAACGGACGGCCCTCCGGGCCGAGCGCGGCCGGGTTGTGCAGGTTGTCCACGCCGAGCAGCTCCACCACGCGGCCCACCTGGCCGCCCTCTTCCACCAGTTCCCGGAGCAGCCCGGTGGTCGGCTGCTCGCCGTGATCGGTGCCGCCACCGGGCAGGTGCCACTTGCCGGCCCCGGGGTAGCCGTCGGCGATCTGGGTCAGCAGGATCCGCCCCGCCGGGTCGGTGACCAGCCCGTACGCCCCGAAGCGCAGCCGGCGATCCGGATGCGACGGCGCGGACGGCTCGGCGGACGGGTACGCATCGGCCGGAAGCGGAACGGCGGGCAGGCCGAGCAGTTCGGCGCTGAACGGCGTCAACGGCAGCTCGGCCACCGCCTCGGGGTCGACCCAACGGGTCTCCACACCACCGCCGGTGACCTCCGACACACCGTCGCGTACGGCGATGTCGAACAGCAGGCGGTCGGTGTGCACCGACGTACCGCCACCCGCGCCGTCGTTCACGTCCGCGACGACGGCCCGCAACCGACCCACCGACGCGGTCGAACCGGTCTGCTCGGTGAACGCGCGCAGCACGGCCCGCTCCGGGTGCTCAGCGTGCGCGACAAGCCCTCCCGGCAGCGACCAGGCCCGCGCCCCACGATCCCAGACAACCAGAAACCGCCCCAGATCCCCCAACAGACCATAGGAACCAACCCGCCGCACCAGTTCCACCCGACCCACGCCCACTCCCCTGCCCCCGTCCCCCGCAGCACCCGGTGATCATGAAGTTATCGCCGTCCATCTCGGCGTGTCCTGACAATAACTTCATGATCACCGCGAGGCGGGTGGGTGGGGGGCCGGGGGGTCCGGGGGAGGGGGGTCCGGGGGGGGTCAGGTTAGTTGGGCTGCTTGGACTGCTTCGGCTGTTACCTCGGTTAGGCGGTCGGCTCCTAGGGCGCCCAGTTCCTCGCGGGCGAACCAACGGGCCTCGCAGGTGGAGCCACCGACGTCGCCGATGATCAGCGGGTTGGGCTGGTCGACCACCACGCGGTAGAAGGCGCGTACGCCGTGCCAGTCGATGGGGTAACCCTCCGGACCGAGCGAGGCGGCGTCGCGGTGGCTCGCCACACCGAGCAGCTCGACGAGGCGGCCGGCCTGGCCGGTCTCCTCGACCAGTTCCCGGATGAGCGCCGCGCCGGGCTGCTCGCCGTAGTCGGTGCCGCCGCCGGGCAGGTGCCAGCAGCCGGCGCCCGGGTACCCGTCGGAGATGCGGGTGAGCAGCACCCGTCCGGCCGGGTCGGTGCACACCGCGTACGCGGCGAAGCGCTGCGCACGGTGCAGCCCGTCCGGGCCGGGGACCGCGTAGAAGGAGGGGAACTCGGGGGCTTCCTCGGGCACCACGTCGGCCGAGGAGGCGGGGAGGCCGAGAGTGCGGGCGGTGAAGGAGCGCAGCGGCAACTGACGCGCCTCGTCCAGCGTGTACCACCGGGCCAGGTCGGTGGGGCGCTCGCCGGCCCGGTCGGCCAGCGTGCCGCCGCGCACCGCCACCCGGTAGATCAGGCGATCGGTGTGGATAGTGATGCCGCGCTCGGGCAGCGCCCGCATGTCGGCGAGCACGTCGGCCAGGCCGGAGACGGCGACCGAGAGGCCCGTCTCGGCGGCGGTCTCGCGGACCACCGTGTGGTGGGGGTCCTCGCCGTGGTCGACCGCCCCACCGGGCAGGGACCAGGTGCCGGGTGTGCCGGAGCGCTCCGATGCGCGGACCAGCAACACTCGGCCGTCTGAATCAGCACAAACTGCGTATGCCGCGATCCTGCGGAGCGGCTCCAGCATGGTGGTCACGGGTCCAAATTCTCCCCGGGCCGCGTTACCGGGACGGAAAAGAGTCGGATTCCTGACTCCTGGCTTCCCGCTCAGGGATCGATCAGGGTAGGCATCCGGGCGGTCACCGAGGGCAGACCTCGCGTCGGCGCGGACCGTGGAGACATGACACCTACCGTCGCTCCCCAGGCCCCGTACAAGCAGCTCCGGCGACCCACCACCGACCGCATGGTGGCGGGGGTCGCCAGTGGCCTCGGCCGCTACTTCGACGTCGACCCCACCCTGATCCGCGTGGCCTTCGCGGTCACCGGCCTGCTCACCGGCGGGGTCGCACTGCTCGCGTACCCGATCATGTGGTTCCTGATGCCCGAGGAGCCCACCGGCGCGCCCGCCTGGCCGCACCCGGCGGGCGTCGCGCCGACCGCCGGGTCCGCGCCGGGCGGTCCACCGCCGGGGTACGCCCCGACGCCGCCCTACCCGCCGGCCGCGTGAGGCCCGCTCACTCCCACTCGATGGTGCCCGGCGGCTTGCTGGTCACGTCCAGCACCACCCGGTTGACCTCGGCGACCTCGTTGGTGATCCGGGTGGAGATCCGGGCGACGACCTCGTAGGGCAGCCGGGACCAGTCGGCGGTCATCGCGTCCTCGCTGGAGACCGGGCGCAGCACCACGGGATGCCCGTAGCTGCGCCCGTCACCCTGCACCCCGACGCTGCGCACGTCGGCGAGCAGCACCACGGGGAACTGCCAGACGCCCCGGTCCAGGCCGGCGGCGGTCAGCTCCTCGCGGGCGATCAGGTCGGCCTGACGAAGCAGGTCGAGGCGCTCCCGATCGACGGCGCCGATGATCCGGATGGCCAGACCCGGGCCGGGGAACGGGTGCCGCCAGACCATCGCCTCGGGCAGGCCGAGCTGGAGGCCGAGCGCCCGTACCTCGTCCTTGAAGAGCGTGCGCAGCGGCTCGACGAGCGCGAACTTCAGGTCCTCCGGCAGGCCGCCGACGTTGTGGTGACTCTTGATGTTGGCGGTGCCGGTGCCGCCGCCGGACTCGACCACGTCCGGGTAGAGGGTGCCCTGGACGAGGAACTCCACGTCACCGCGCGAGGCGATCTCCCGGGCGGCGGCCTCGAAGACCCGGATGAACTCCCGGCCGATGATCTTGCGCTTCTGCTCGGGGTCGGTCACCCCGGCCAGCGCGCCGAGGAACCTCTCCGCCGCGTCGACCACCTTCAGCTTGATGCCGGTGGCGGCGACGTAGTCCTTCTCGACCTGCTCGGCCTCGCCGGCGCGCAGCAGGCCGTGGTCGACGAAGACGCAGGTGAGCTGGTCACCGACCGCCCGGTGCACCAGCGCGGCGGCGACCGCCGAGTCCACCCCGCCGGAGAGGCCGCAGATGACCTCCTTGTCGCCGACCTGCTCCCGGATGCGGGCGACCTGCTCGTCGATGATGTTCTCGGGCGTCCAGGTCGGCTCGATGCCGGCGATGTCGTACAGGAAGCGGGTCAGCATCTCCTGGCCGTGCGCGGTGTGCCCGACCTCCGGGTGGAACTGCACGCCGGCCCGGCGGCCGACGATGTCCTCGAAGGCCGCCACGGGCGCGCCCGCCGACTCGGCCGTCACCGTGAAGCCCTCGGGGGCCTCCGTGACGCAGTCGCCGTGGCTCATCCAGACCGGCAGATCAGCCGGCAGGTCACGCAGCAGCACGCCCGGCTCGGTGAGGCGGGGACGCAGCGGGGTACCGCCGTACTCACGGCTGCCCGTGTGCGCGACGGTGCCGCCGAGCGCCTGGGCCATCGCCTGGAAGCCGTAGCAGATGCCGAAGACCGGCACGTCGGCCGTGAACAGGCCGGCGTCGATCTGCGGGGCGTCCGGCGCGTACACGCTGGCCGGACCGCCGGAGAGGATGATCGCGGCCGGGTTCTTCGCCAGCATCTCGGCGACCGGCATGGAGTGCGGCACGATCTCGGAGTAGACCTTCGCCTCGCGGACCCGGCGCGCGATGAGCTGGGCGTACTGGGCTCCGAAGTCCACCACGAGGACGGGGCGAGGCAGGCTCATGTGCACAAAGCCTACCGACAGTCACCCCCGGCCCGACCCGCGCCCCACGCACTCGGCGCGGCGGCCGCACTGCTGGCAGTATGTCCTGGGATGTCCGGCCGGGCGGCGACGGCGTTTCGCATCCCGATACGGTGCGCGACGATCCCCACGCGGATCGGACGGAGGCGTGCCGATGACCGAGCTGACCATCCGAGCGTTCCGCCCCGAGGACGGCGACGCGCTGGCGGTCCTGGTCGCCCGCTGCCTGCGGGAGGTGAACAGCCGCGACTACCCGGCCGAGCTGATCGACCGGATGTGCGACCACTTCACCGCCGACCGGTTCCGCGAACTCAGCGCCGAGCGGCGGATCTACGTCGCCGAGCAGGACGGACGCCCGGTCGGCACGGTGTCCCGCGACGGCAACAAGGTCTACACCATGTTCGTCGATCCGGACGCGCACGGCCGCGGCATCGGCCGCCGGTTGATGCGGCACATCGAGGAGCTGGCCCGGGCCGAGGGGCACACGTTCATGGAGACCGGCGCCAGCCTCACCGGGCACGGCTTCTACCAGCGGATCGGCTACACCGACGTCCGCGTCAGCGACACCGTGTTCGGCGTCAACCACATCCTGCGCCGGCCCCTGTCAGGGGCGTAGGGCGGCCGGGGCGTCCGCGGGCACCGCCGGCGTGCGCGGGGGTACGGCCGGCAGCCGTCGGTACGGCTCTCCGAGCGGAGGCCGGGGGTCCTCGTCGCCCCTGTTCGGCCAGAAGGACATCGCCCGTTCCGCCTGCGCGGTGATCGTCAGCGACGGGTTGACCCCGAGGTTGGCGGAGACCGCCGCGCCGTCGACCACGTGCAGGCCCGGATGGCCGTACACCCGGTGCCAGGGGTCGACCACGCCGTCGTCCGGGGTGGCGCCGATCACCGCCCCGCCCAGGATGTGCGCGGTGACCGGGATGTCGAACGGCTCGGTGAGCGAGCCGCCCGGCGTACCGCCGATCTCCTCGGCGAGCAGTCGGGTGGCGGTGTTGCCGGCCGGGATCCACGTCGGGCTCGGGGTGCCGTGACCCGGCCCCGCGACCAGGCGGCGGCCCCACGGACCGCGCCGCCAGCGGGTGGTCAACGAGTTGTCCACCGACTGCATCACCAGGGCGATCACCGTCCGCTCCGACCAGCCGCGCACGGTCAGCATCCGCGCGGCCAGGCCCGGCTGCCGGACGATGCTGCCCAGCCAGCGCCGGACCCGGTGCGGCCCGCCGTCGACCAGCAGCGACTGGAGCAGGCCCATGGCATTCGATCCGCGGCCGTAGCGGACCGGCTCGATGTGGGTCTGCGGATCGGGGTGGAACGAACTGGTGATCGCCACCCCCTCGGTGAAGTCGGTCCGCTCCTGCCGGGCCCGTCGCCGGGGGATCGACGCGCCGAGGATCGCCTCGGAGTTGGTACGGGTCAACGCGCCCAGCCGGTCCGACAGGCGCGGCAACGCCCCGGTGGCCTTCATCTCGTGCAGCAGCCGCTGCGTGCCGAGCGCCCCGGCCGCGAAGACCACCTGGTCGGCGTGGATGACCTGGCGCCGTCGGCGCAACCACGCCCCGGTGCGCTCGGTGTGCACGTCGTACCCGCCGCCGGCCGCCGGCCGGACGGCCGTCACCGTGGTCAGCGGGTGCACGGTGGCACCCAGCCGCTCGGCGAGCCAGAGGTAGTTCTTGGCCAGCGTGTTCTTGGCGCCGTGCCGGCAGCCGGTCATGCACGAGCCGCAGTGCAGGCAGCCGGTGCGCTCCGGGCCGACGCCACCGAAGTAGGGGTCGGCGACGCGCTCACCCGGACGGCCGATGTGCACGCCGACCGGGGTGGCGTGGAAGGTGTGCCCCACCCCCATCCGGTCGGCCACCGCCCGCATGGCGCGGTCCGCGCCCGTGTGGACGGGGTACGTGGTGACGCCGAGCATCCGCTTCGCCTGGTCGTAGTGGCGGGCCAGCTCGTCACGCCAGTCCGTGACGTCGCGCCACTGTGGATCGCTGTAGAAGGCGTCCAGCGGCTCGTAGAGGGTGTTCGCGTAGACCAGTGACCCGCCGCCCACGCCCGCTCCGGAGAGCACCAGCACGCCGCCGCCGGACCGGCCGGCGACCGAGCGGAGCAGGGTGAGCCGCTGGATGCCGTAGCAGCCCAGCTTCGGCGCCCAGAGGAACCGACGCAGGCGCCACGACGTCTGCGGGAACTCGTCGTCGGCGAAGCGGCGCCCCGCCTCGACGACACCGACCGAATAGCCCTTCTCGGCCAGCCGCAGGGCGGTGACGCCGCCGCCGAAGCCGGACCCGATGACGACCACGTCGTACCCCATGGACGCATCATTACTCGCGAGTAGCGCTCGCGCCAGCGCCCGTTTTCGCGCGATCATGCACCGGCCGACCGACCCGTCGCCTCCCGGCCGCAACCCGGAGCACCCGTCGGAGCGTTGTTCCGGATACGGGTGGAAGGAAGTACATGATGATCCTGGGGTCGATGGAGCCGCGCCGACGCTGGCTGCTGCTCGGGCTGGCGGCGCTCGCCGTCGTCGCGTTGGTTGTCGGCGGAGCGACGGTGATCAAGCGGCTGAACGGCGACGACAAGCCCGCCGGCACCCCGCTGGCCGGCTCGCCGAGCCCGTCGCCGGCCGCCCCACCCACCCCGAGCCCGGCCGGCCCGCCGCCGGGCGCGAACATCAGCGGTCCGTTGACGCTGCTGCTGGTCGGCGTGGACACCCGGGTCAGCGTGCCGGGCTGGGAGCCGCACTCCGACGCCGTCCTGGTGCTGCACGTGCCCAAGGGCCTCAACCGGGCGTACCTCTTCTCGCTCCCCCGCGACCTGCTGGTGGACATCCCGCCGTTCCCCAAGGCCGGCTACAAGGGTGGCAAGACCAAGCTCACCCACTCGATGAGCTTCGGCAGCCGGGTGCCGGGCAAGCCCAAGCAGCCGAGCACGGCCCAGGGGTACGAGCTGCTGCGCAGCACGGTGAGCGGCTACACCGGGCTGCGGATCGACGCGGGCGCCGTGCTCACCTTCGGCGGGTTCGACAAGCTGGTGAACGCCCTCGGCGGGGTCGACATCTACATCGACCAGCGGGTCGCGTCCCTGCACCGCAAGCCGGACGGCAAGTACCGGGACAGCGCGCCCGGCGGCTACACCGGCCCGCAGAAGGTCTACGAAAAGGGCGAACAGCACCTCAACGGCTGGCAGGCGCTGGACTACGCCCGGCAGCGCTACATCACCGGCGGCGACTACGCCCGCCAGCGTCACCAGCAGCAACTCGTCAAAGCCCTGACCCGCAAGATCCTCAACGAGGGCCTGGCCCGGCAGCCCGAGCGGGTCGACCAGGTGGTCGCCGCCCTGGGCGACACCCTGGTGTACGTGGGCGGCGACCGCATCGTCGACCTGGCGTACGCGCTCAGCGGGGTGCCGGAGAACCAGTTCACCCTGGTCGGGCTGCCCGGTTCCGGCGTCGGCAAGGGCAGCGCCTACCGGGGCGAACAGCTCACCAGTGAGGGGCGGACGTTCATCACCGAACTCCGGGCCGGTCGCGCCGACGCGTACCTGAAGGCCCACCCGAAACTGGTGGTCAAGAACTGAGCCCCGGCCCCCGCCCTTTTCGGTCGGGCGGGCGGGGGCGTGGGTGGGGTCAGAGCTTCTTGGGCTGGGCGGGCTTCTTGGCGCCGTACAACCACGCGTCGAAGAGCGCGTCGAGCTGCTTGCCGGAGATCCGCTCGGCGAGGGCCACGAACTCGGCGGTGGTGGCGACACCGTTGCGCTTCTCCGCCGCCCAGGTCTTGACGATCTCGAAGAACGCCTTGTCACCGACGGCCACCCGCAGCGCGTGCAGGGTCATTCCGCCGCGCTGGTAGACCGACTCGCTGAACAGGTTCTTCACGCCCGGCTTGCCCGGCGGGGTCTTCCACACCGTGGCGGGCACCCGCTGGTACCGGATGTCGAAGGCCTGCTTGGCGGTGTACTCCTTGGTGTGCTCCGCCCACAGCCACTCCGCGTACGTCGCGAAGCCCTCGTTGAGCCAGATGTCCTCCCACTTGGCCAGCGCCACGCTGTCGCCGAACCACTGGTGGGCCAGCTCGTGGGCGACCACCTCGGTGTTCTCGCCCCGCCGGAAGAAGCCGGCCGAGTAGACCGGGCGGCTCTGCGTCTCCAGCGCGTACCCGATCCGGCTGTCCGAGACCACCACACCGCCGTACGCGTCGAACGGGTACGGCCCGAAGACGGTCTCCAGGTAGTCGGCCACCTTGACGGTCTTCGCGATCGACGCGTCGGAGGCGCCCTTGGCCACCTTGGTGGTGACCGCGCTGTACACCGGCTTGCCCTTGTGCTGGCCCGTGGTGATCCGGAACTTACCGATCACCACGTTGCTCAGGTAGCTGGCCATCGGCGACTTCTCCGACCACTTCCAGGTGGTCCAGCCGCCCGTGGTGGTGCTACCGCCCGGCACGCCGTTGCTGACCGCGGTGATGCCCTTCGGGACGGTGATCTCGAACTCGTACGCCGCCTTGTCCGACGGGTGGTCGTTGACCGGGAACCAGGTGCTCGCCGACTCGGGCTGGCCCAGGGCGATGGCGCCGTCGGTGGTGTGCAGGAAACCGCCCTCGCCGAGCAGTTCGTTCTTCAGCGGCTTCGGCACACCCTCGTACGCGATCTCCACCACGAATCCGTTGCCCGTGATGAGGCCGACCGCCGGCGTGATGACCAGTTCGTTCTTGTTCCGGGTGTGGGTGGCCGGCGCGGCGTCCACGGTGACCGTCTTGACGGTCAGGCCCGCCAGGTCGAGGTTGAAGGTCGACAGGTCCGCGGTCGCCGTGGCCTGCACGGTGGTCGTACCCGTCAACAGGTCCTTCGCCGGGTCGTAGCGCACCTTGACGGTGTACTTCCCGACGTCGTACCCGCCGTTGCCGTAGCTGGGGAAGTACGCGTCGCCGACTCCGTCCGCACCGGGGGTGAAGGTCCGCGACGGCGTCGGGGACGCGCTCGGCGACGGCGGTGCCGCCTCCGGAGTAGACGAGTCGCAACCGGACAACACGAGCGCCCCGGTCACCAGCAGACCGACCCCCGCCCGCAGCCTGTGCCGCGTACCCCGCATCACGAACCTCCCCGCACACCCGGTGCGGGAGGGCGGCGCCACCCCGCGCGACCGGCGCTCCTGCCCGATCGCAGGCGGCAGCCTATCGATAGATGATCACGAGGTCGTCACGGCAGGGTCGGTGCCGCGCCGCCCACCAGCCAGGCGTCGAAGAGCGGCCGGAGCGGCCGGTCGGCCACCCGCTCGGCCAGCGCCACGAAGTCCGAGGTGGTGGCGGTGCCGGACGCCCGCTCCGACGTCCAGGTGCGCAGGATGCGGAAGAAGGTGTCGTCACCGACCGTCCGGCGCAGCGCGTGCACGGCGAGCGCGCCGCGCTTGTAGACGGCGGTGCCGAACATCCGCTCCCGGCCCGGCTCGACCGACGGCTCGGACCAGTCGGTCGACGCGTACTGCAGCTCGAAGTTGCGCTGCGCGGTCCGGCCGCCGTCGTGCTCCTCCCACAGCCACTCGGCGTAACTGGCGAAGCCCTCGTTGAGCCAGATGTCGCTCCACCTGCTCAGGGACACGCTGTCGCCGAACCACTGGTGGGCCAGCTCGTGCGCCACCACCCCGGGGTTCGGGCGGTCTCCGGTGAAGAAGGCAGGCCCGTAGACCGGCCGGGACTGCGTCTCCAACGCGTACCCGATCCGCTCGTCGGCGACCACGATCCCGCCGTACGAGTCGAAGGGGTACGGACCGAAGCGGCTCGCCAGGAGGTCGACGATCTCCCCGGTGCGGGCCACCGAGCCGGCCGCGCCACCGTTCGCCGGCAGGCTCGCCGCGACCGCGGTGACCATCGGCCTTCCGGCGTGGGTGCCGGTGACCACCCGGTAGTTCCCGATCACGAGGGTGCTCAGGTAGCTGGCCATCGGGGTGCGCTCCGACCAGCGCCAGGTCGTCCACCCGTCGGCGCTGCTCCGGGGGCCGGGCACCCCGTTGCTCAACGCGGACAGTCCGTCCGGGACGGTCACCGCGATGTCGTAGCTGGCCTTGTCCGACGGGTGGTCGTTGACCGGGAACCAGGTGGCCGCCGATTCGGGCTGGCCGAGAGCGACGGCCCCGTCGTCGGTGTGCAGGAAACCGCCGCTGCCCAGCACGCCGTCGTCGAGGGGGGTGGGCACGCCCGCGTAGTCGACGGTCACCGTGAACGCCCGACCGCGCGCGAGCCCGGCGCGTGGGGTCACCACCAGCTCGCCGTCGTCGCGTCGGTGCTGGGCGCGCTTGCCCGCGACGGTGACCCGGTCGACGTTCAGGCCGACCAGGTCCAGGTTGAACCGGGACAGCTCCTGGGTGGCGGTCGCCGTGATGGTGGCCCGACCGGTGAGCCGGTCCGTCCCCGGGTCGTAGCGGACGTCCAGCCCATAGTGCGTGACGTCGTAGCCCCCGTTGCCCCGGCCCGGCACGTACGGGTCACCGGCGTCCGCCGCACCGGGCCGGAAGCCGTCGTCGTCGCCCGTGCAGCCGGCCGTGGTCAGCACGACGGCGCAGCTCAGAGCCGTGAGAGTGGCGACCAGCCGACGGCGCGGCGGCGTCAGTCCGCGCAGGACCATGCACCACTCCTTCCGCGCCACCCGGGGTCAGGACCGAGCGTAGCCACCGACACCCCGGCGGATGCCCGAATCGACGGCGAGGGCGTCGACGGTGACGGCGAAGGGCCGACCCCGCACGGTGGCGGAGCCGGCCCTTCGGCGACGCGAGCGATCAGCGGTCGAGGACCAGGCCGACCTTCTGGAACTCCTTGAGGTCGCGGTAGCCGCACTTGGCCATGGCCCGACGCAGCCCACCGAACAGGTTGAGCTGGCCGTCCGCCTCGTCCGCCGGCCCGAAGAGCAACTGCTCCATCGAGCCGATCGGGTCACCGGACACCTCGAAGGCGCCCCGGGGCAGCGACGGGTGGCTCGCCGCCGAGTGCCACCAGGCGCCACCGGCGGGGGCCTCGTCGCAGAGCGACAGCGGCTCACCGAGCATCACCGCGTCCGCGCCGCAGCCGAGCGCCTTGGCGATGTCACCGGAGGTCTGGATGTCACCATCGGCGATCAGGTGCACGTACCGGCCACCGGTCTCGTCCAGGTAGTCACGGCGGGCCGCCGCGGCGTCCGCGATGGCGGTGGCCATCGGCACCCGGATGCCCAGCACCGACTCGGTCGTCGACCACTCGTCGCCGCCGATACCCACGATCACGCCGGCCGCGCCGGTCCGCATCAGGTGCAGCGCCGTCTTGTAGTCCGTGCAGCCACCGACGATCACCGGCAGGTCGAGGTCGGCGATGAACTCCTTGAGGTTCAGCGGCTCGTCGGTCGTCGACACGTGCTCGGCCGAGACGATGGTGCCCTGGATGACCAGGATGTCCACCCCGGCGTCCAGGATCACCGGCGCCAGCGCGAGGGTGTGCTGCGGGGAAACCCGCACCGCCACCGTGCCGCCGCCGGCACGCAGCTCGCGCACCCGCTCGGCGATCAGGTCGGGACGGATCGGCTCCGCGTAGACCTCCTGGAGTCGCTTGGTGGCACGGGCGTCCTCATCGAGGCCGGCCAGCTCGTCCAGCACCTTCGTCGGGTTCTCGTAGCGGGTCCACAGACCCTCGACGTTGAGCACACCGAGACCGCCGAGCTGGCCCAACCGGACCGCCGACGACGGACTCATCGTGGCGTCCGAGGGGTGCCCGACACAGGGGATACCGAACGGGTACGCGTCGAGCTGCCACGCGGTCGAGACGTCGTCGACGTCCCGGGTCCGGCGGCTCGGCACGATGGCGATGTCGTCCAGGTGGTAGCCGCGCTGCGCGGTCTTGCCCAGCCCGATCTCGACCACGTCACGCATGGGGGACTCCAGGTGGTTTGGGGGTGGTGGGGTCAGCGGGAGTGGTAGTTGGGCGCCTCGACGGTCATCTGGATGTCGTGCGGGTGGCTCTCCTTGAGCCCGGCCGCGGTGATCCGGATCAGCTGACCACGCCGGTGCAGCTCGGGGATGCTCTCCGCGCCGACGTACCCCATGGCGGCCCGCAGCCCGCCGATGAGCTGGTGGGCGACCGCGGACAGCGGGCCCCGGTAGGGCACCTGGCCCTCGACGCCCTCGGGGACCAGCTTGTCCTCGGCGAGAACGTCCTGCTGGAAGTACCGGTCCTTGGAGTACGACTTGGCCTGCCCCCGGGACTGCATCGCGCCGAGCGAGCCCATCCCGCGGTACGCCTTGTACTGCTTGCCGTTGATGAAGATCAGCTCGCCGGGGCTCTCCTCGCAGCCGGCCAGCAGGCTGCCGAGCATCACGGTGTCCGCGCCGGCGACCAGGGCCTTGGCGATGTCGCCCGAGTACTGGATGCCACCGTCACCGATCACCGGCACGCCGGCCGGGCGGGCGGCACGGGCCGCCTCCATGATCGCGGTGATCTGCGGGACGCCCACACCGGCGACGATCCGGGTGGTGCAGATCGCGCCCGGGCCCACACCCACCTTGATGCCGTCGGCGCCGGCCTCGACCAGCGCCCTCGCGCCGGCGTACGTGGCCACGTTGCCGCCCACGATCTCGATCGTCACGTCCTTCTTGAGCCGGCGGACCATGTCCAGCACGGCCCGCTGGTGCCCGTGCGCCGTGTCCACGATCAGCACGTCGACACCGGCGTCGACCAGCGTGCGCGCCCGCTTGTACGCGTCCTCGCCCACACCCACGGCGGCGGCCACCCGCAGCCGGCCGGCGTCGTCCTTGGTGGCGTTCGGGTACTGCTCGCTCTTGGTGAAGTCCTTCACCGTGATCAGCCCGCGCAGCCGGCCGGAGTCGTCCACGATCGGCAGCTTCTCGACCTTGTGCTCGCGCAGCAGCGCGAGCGCGTCGTCCTTGCTCACCCCGACCGGGGCGGTGACCAGCGGAGTCCGGGTCATGATCTCGCGGACCGGGGTGTCCGGCTCGGTGACGAAGCGCATGTCGCGGTTGGTGACGATGCCGACCAACTGGCCGTTGCCGTCCACCACCGGAACGCCGGAGATGCGGTACCGCCCGCACAGCTCGTCGACCTCGCGCAGCGTGTCGTCCGGGCTGGCGGTCACCGGGTTGGTGATCATGCCGGACTCGGAGCGCTTCACCAGGTCGACCTGGAGCGCCTGGCCCTCCAGGGACAGGTTGCGGTGCAGCACGCCGATGCCACCCTGGCGGGCCATGGCGATCGCCATCCGCGCCTCGGTGACCGTGTCCATGGCGCTGGACAGCAGCGGGACGGTCAGTTCGACGTTGCGGGTGAGCTTCGTCCGGGTGTTGACCCGGCTGGGCACCACGTCCGACTCGCCCGGCTGGAGCAGCACGTCGTCGAAGGTGAGCCCGAGCGGAACGACCCGGGCCGAGCCGGCGGGCAGCTCGGGCAGGTGGCCGCCCAGGTCGGCGTGCTCGACGCCGGCCGGAAGATCGGTGCTGGGCGAATTTTCCACGATTGCTCCCCTGAGCTGCTCGGATGGGCTTCAGCGAGGTGGCGCGGGCGGGCACCGGAACACGCCACGGTGCCGGCACGTCGTCTCATCGTACCCAGTGACCTGGGCGACCTGGATCGGCGGCGGTTGTCTGGGCGCGGTGCCTGGGGGCGGACGTTCCCGCCGCGTTGGGTCTACGGTGAGGGGGTGCACGACGAGCCCATCGACCCGTTCAACGGCGACCCGGCCGACCCGACCGCGGGGCTGGACGATCCGGGCGACGACACGACGCCGGATCCGCTGACCGACGTCGAGCGGCAGGATGTGCTGGAGGACCTCGCCGACCTGGAGATCTACCAGGCCCTGCTGGCGCCCATCGGGGTGCGCGGGCTGGTCATCGAATGCGAGGACTGCCGGGAACCGCACTACTTCGACTGGGACCTGCTCCGCGGCAACCTGCGGCACCTGCTGAACTCGGGGCGGCCCCGGGTGCACGAGCCGGCGTACGACCCGGATCCGGACCACTACGTGACCTGGGACTACGCGCGTGGATACGCCGACGGGGTGCACGACACCCTGACCGAGGGCACCGAGGACGAACCGGGCGCCACCACCGACTGAGGTTCCGCCGGCCCTGGGCCGCTCCCGGACCGTTCAAGATCGTGCTGGAACAAGGAAGTAGTGGCCCCGCTGCGTCGGGAGGCCACTACTTTCCGGTTCGAGCACGATCAGGTTGGGTCGCGGCGCGGTGCGGTGCGGCGTCAGGAGACCAGGCCGGCCCGGAAGCCGGCGGCGACCGCGTGGGCGCGGTCCCGGGCGCCGAGCTTGCGGAACAGCCGTCGCGCGTGTGTCTTGACGGTGTCCTCCGAGACGAACAACTCCCGGCCGATCTCCGCGTTGCTCTTACCCTCGGCCATGCCCAGCAGCACCTGGAGTTCCCGTTCGGTGAGCCCGATCGACGACCGGCCGCCACGAACGCCCGCGCCGGGCCGGATGGCGTCGGACTGCCCGGCGGCGGTCCCGTCGGTCCCCGACTCGACCTCGTCGTCGCCCCGCTGCACGGGTACCGAGGCGACGCCCGCCGGCCCGTCGCCGGTCGCGGCGGTCCAGCCGGGCTCCGCGGCGCCGCGTACCGACGGAGTGGAGCGGGCCGAGCCACCGACCGCCGCCGCATCCCGCGCCGGGTCGGTGACCCGCTGCCGGGAGGCCCGGCCGGGCGCGGTCAGCAGGAGCAGGGCCTTCGCCACCGCGCTGGTGAGGTCGTGGTCGGCGTTCTGGATCAACCCACGGGCGCCGGCGCTGATGGTGGCGGCCGCGGCCTCGGATTCCTCGGCGCCGAGCAGCACGACGGCGGCCTGCGGCGCGCGGGCCAGCACCCGGCGGACGAAGCCCGCGCTGTCCGGCCGGGTGAGGGCCGTGTCGGCCAGAACCACGTCGGCCGGTCGTTCGGCCAGTCGCAGCATCACCTCGGGATCGGAGACGGCGGTACGAACGATCGCGGACAAACCCAGCCGCGCGGCAGCAGAAGTGAGGTGCTGAGCCGCGAGCGGTGTCCGGACGCACACAAGAACGGTACGCACTGTGATGGTCTCCTCTCCGCACACGAGCAGACCATGACGGCGTCGGCTGGGGAGGAGGTTCCCGGCAATCATCTGAACTTTTCCGACAGATGGGGCAAAAGCCGCAAGTTGCCAGGCGTTCTGGATCACAGAAGTGTGAGCCGGCAACGACCCGGGTACCGGGGGGTCCAGGCCGGGAACGGTGCGCCTGCGCGGCCCGCCGCCCGGAAGCCGGCCACAAGCATTCTCGCGGTGCCGCGCGGGAGGAGGGGTGCTGATGTCGAACGTACGTAGACTGCCCGGACCCATCGTCGACCTCTGGGACTGGCAGCGGCTCGGTGCCTGCCGAGGCCGGGACAGCGCGCAGTTCTTCCACCCGGACGGGGAGCGCGGATCCTCGCGGCTGCGGCGGGAGTCCCAGGCCAAGTCGGTCTGCCGCGCCTGCCCGGTCCGCGCCGAGTGCGCCGCACACGCGCTGTCGGTCCGCGAGCCGTACGGCGTGTGGGGCGGCTTCAGCGAGTCGGAGCGGCTGCGCCTGCTCGCCGTCGGCTGGGAGGACCTGGCGGACCGCCGGCAGATCCGGGTCGACGTGGCCCGCCTGGAGGCCCGCCTGGGTCGCCCGCACAAGTCGACGGTCCCCGCCCAGCGCAACGTCGCCTGACCCGACAGCACCCCGACACCGCGACACCGCGAACCGCGCCCCCGCCCAGCGGGAGCGCGGTTCCCGCGTACCCAACCCCAACCCCAACCCCAACACCGGCCCCGGCCCCGGCCCCGGCCCCGGCCCCGGCCCCGGTGATCATGAAGTTATTGCCCGCGACACGCCGTCGGCGTGGCAATAACTTCATGATCACGGGGTTGAAGGGGTGGAGGCCCGGGGGTGGTGGGTGGGCGGTTAGTGGACGTTTACCGGGACCGTGTGCCAGCCGGTGGCGCCGTCGGGGGCGACGCTCTGGGTGCGCTCGGTCTGGGTCTCGCCGGTCGTGTCCGTTGCCCGGACCTGGAGACGGTGTTCGCCCGGCGTGGCGTCCCAGCGCCAGGACCACTGGACCCAGGTGTCCACCGACACCGTCGGGGCCAGCGCCGCCTCCTGCCAGGGGCCGTCGTCGACGCGTACCTCGACCCGGCTGATGCCCCGGTGCTGCGCCCAGGCCACACCGGCCACCGTCACCGGGCCGGCGGTCAGCCGGTTGCGCCGTCGTGGCGCGTCGATCCGCGACTGGGTCTTGATCGGCCCCTGGGCGGACCAGCCACGCGGCACCCAGTACGCGTCGAAGTCCGCGAAGCGTGTCAGCTCCAGCTCGGTCACCCACTTGCAGGCCGACACGTAGCCGTAGAGGCCGGGCACCACCATCCGCACCGGGAAGCCGTGCTGGACCGGTAGCGGCTCGCCGTTCATGCCGATCGCCAGCAGCGCGTCCCGCCCGTCGCGCAGGGCGGCGGTGGGGGTGCCGCAGGTCCAGCCGTCGACCGACCGGCCGACGACCTGATCGGCGTCCTCGTCCGGCTGCGCCTCGTCCAGCAGTTCCCGCAGCGGTACGCCGAGCCAGCGCGCGTTGCCGATCAGGTCCCCGCCGACCTCGTTGGATACGCAGGCCAGCGTGACGTACCGCTCGACCAGCGGCCGGGCCAGCAGGTCCGCGTAGGTGTAGGTGCGTTCGGTACCCACCCGGCCGTGAATACGCAGCCGCCAGGTGTCCGGGTTCACCTGGGGCACCACCAGGGCGGTGTCGATCCGGTAGAACCCGGAGTTCGGGGTGACGTACGGCGCGAGCTGAGCCAGGGACAGGTCGGCTCCTGCCGGCACGGCCGGTGCGGGGACGGCCGGGGCGGGCAGCCGGATCGCGTCCCGGGCGGCCGAGACGCCCCGCCGTCCGGCCAGCCAACGCCCGCCGAGACCGGCCACGGCCGCCGTACCGAGCAGCACTCCGGTGCCGGTGAGGAACCGTCGGCGCGACTCCGGGTCGACACCCTCGACCGGCGCGGCCGGCGTCACCGGCAGCGGCGGTCCAGCCGGCGACACCGGCGAGTCGACAACACCGGTCGACGGACCACCAGGCCCAGCCGACAAGCCACCGAGCCCGGCCGACGAGCCACCAGACCCAGCCGGGGACAGCGGCGCGGGTGAGGCCCACGGCCAGGGGTCCAGCTCGAACGGGCCGGCGATGAACAGCCAGAGCACCAGTGCGCCGAGCCCGCCGCCGACCAGCGATGGCAGCGCGTCGAAGACGTCCGCGCCGGGGCGGGTCAGCGCGGCGGCCACACCGACGGCGCCGAACGCCGCGATACCGGCCAGGCCCAGGGCCAGCCGCCGGATCGCCAGCATTCCGAACAGGGCCGCGAACCCACCCAGCAGCAGGGCCGTTCCGGTCAGCAGGGCGATCTTGTCGGCGGTGCCGAAGACGTCGATGGCGAACTGCTTGAGCGGCTCGGGAACGGCGTCGACGACCACCCCGCCGACCGCGACCAGTGGCGCCGACCGGGGGCCGGTCAGCACCGCCACCGGCTCCGCGATGCCGATCGCGACGGCGGCGGCGGTGACTCCGGCCAGCGCGGCGTACCGCCGTGACGTCGTGCTCATCGGCCCAGTGTGCGCGATCATCTCGGCCGATCGCCAACGACGTCATCGCTTGGTAATGGGTCGCGCGGACGAAACCGGGGCACACCGCCGTACGGCGGTGTGCCCCGGAACGGGTGTCGCTACGGGTCAGAAGCCCGGACCGTGCTGGTGGCCGTGGCCGTGGCCGTGCCCACCACCGGCGGCGGCCGGCTCGGACTGCTCCGGCTTCTCCACCACGAGGCTCTCCGTGGTGAGCAGCAGGCCGGCGATCGACGCGGCGTTGGTGACGGCGTTACGGGTCACCTTCACCGGGTCGATGATGCCGGCCTTGACCAGGTCGCCGTACTCGCCGGTGGCGGCGTCGAGGCCGTTGCCCCACTGCATGCCGGCGACCTTCTGGGTCACGACGTAGCCGTCGTGACCGGCGTTCTGCGCGATCCAGCGCAGCGGCTCGACCAGCGCCTTGCGCACGATCGAGACGCCGACCTTCTCCTCGCCGGTGAAGCCCAGGTCGTCGTCGAGCACGGGGAGGATCTGCACCAGGGCGGCGCCGCCGCCGGGCACGGTGCCCTCCTCGACCGCGGCCTTGGTCGCCGCGATGGCGTCCTCGATGCGGTGCTTGCGCTCCTTCATCTCGACCTCGGTCGCCGCACCCACCTTGATCACGGCGATGCCACCGGAGAGCTTCGCCAGCCGCTCGGCCAGCTTCTCCCGGTCCCAGTCGGAGTCGGAGGCCTCGATCTCCTTGCGGATCTGGGCCACCCGGTCGTCGACCTCGGTCTTCTGGCCGCCGCCGTCGACGATCGTGGTGTTCTCCTTGTCGACCACGACGCGCCGGGCGGTGCCGAGCACCTCCAGGCCGACCTGGTCGAGCTTGTAGCCCAGCTCCGGAGCGACCAGCTCGGCGCCCGTGGAGATCGCGATGTCCTGGAGCATGGCCTTGCGCCGGTCGCCGAAGCCCGGGGCCTTGACCGCGCAGACCTTGAGGGTCTTACGCAGCGAGTTGACCACCAGGGTGGAGAGCGCCTGGCCGTCCACGTCCTCGGCGATGATCAGCAGGGGCTTGCTGTTCTGCAGGACCTTCTCCAGCAGCGGCAGCAGCTCCTCGATCGCCGAGATCTTCTGGGTGGTGACCAGGATGTACGCGTCCTCGAGGACGGACTCCTGACCCTCCAGGTCGGTGACGAAGTTCGGCGAGATGAAGCCCTTGTCGAACTGGAGACCCTCGGTCACGTCCAGTTCGGTGGTGAGCATCGAGCCCTCCTCGACGGTGATGACACCGTCGCGGCCGACCCGCTCCATCGCCTCGGCGATCAGCTCGCCGATGGTGGCGTCCTGCGCGGAGATCGTCGCCACGTTCGCGATCGACTCCTTGCCGGAGACCTCGACGGCCCTGCCGAGCAGCGCCTCGGAGACCTTGGCGGCCGCCGCGTCGATGCCCCGCTTGAGGCCGGCCGGGTTGGTTCCGGCGGTCACGTTGCGCAGGCCCTCACGGACCATCGCCTGCGCCAGCACGGTCGCGGTGGTGGTCCCGTCGCCGGCGACGTCGTTGGTCTTGGTCGCCACCTCCTTGACCAGCTGCGCGCCGAGGTTCTCGTAGGGGTTGGTGAGCTCGATCTCCTTCGCGATGGTCACGCCATCGTTGGTGATCGTCGGCGCACCGAACTTCTTGTCCAGGACGACGTTGCGCCCGCGCGGGCCGAGGGTGACCTTGACCGCGTCAGCGAGGGCGTTGACACCGTGCTCCAGCAGGTGTCGGGCGTCGTCCGAGAAGCTGAGGATCTTCGCCATGAATGTCCCTTCGAAGCGCCGCTGCCCCGGCCCGGCGAGCCGGACCGGGGCAGCGACACTGATCGGTTGCTTACTTCTCGATGACCGCGAGGACGTCGCGGGCGGAGAGCACCAGGTACTCCTCGCCGGCGTACTTGACCTCGGTGCCGCCGTACTTCGAGTAGAGGACGGTGTCGCCGACCTGCACGTCAACCGGAACCCGGTTGCCGTTGTCGTCGACGCGCCCCGGACCGACAGCGAGGACGGTGCCCTCCTGCGGCTTCTCCTTGGCGGTGTCGGGGATCACGATGCCCGACGCCGTGGTGGTCTCAGCCTCGTTCGCCTGGACCACGATGCGGTCCTCGAGCGGCTTGATCGCAACCTTGGTCGCGGTAGTCACGGGCATACCCTCCTGGGGTACTGGTTTCGTTGCCGGCCAGCGGGGCTGACCAGCGTCAATCTGCCTCATGCCACCGGGCGGGGCCGTCGTCGCGGGTGCCGGTCCGCCTGGCGTGCGCACCCGGGTCGCGAGACCCGGAAGCTGGCACCCTCAGGGTGAGAGTGCTAATCGCAGGTTATTCCGTGGCTAGCACTCCGTCAAGGAGAGTGCCAGCGCGTCGCGCCCCGCCAGCGGTATTTTCCCCTCGGTCGGGACAATGGGCAGGTGGATCTCGATCAGTTGGCGGCACTGCGTACCCCCGAGGGGTCGGCCGCCCTCACGGCGGCGGCCGAGCTGGCCGGCGGCGATCCACTGACCGCGGCGTCGGCGCTCCGCGCGACCGGGGTGCCCCCCACGCTGGCGGCGGCGGCCCTCACCCAGGCCGAACTGCGCCACCGGGCGGTGGGCAAGTTCGGCCCCGCCGCCGCCGGGATGTTCCTCACCCGCCCCGGCCTGGAACAGGCCACCCGCCGGGTGGTCGCCGACCGGCGGGCCGCCCGGCTGCACGCGGCCGGCGTGCGCACTCTCGCCGATCTCGGGTGCGGCCTCGGCGCGGACGCGCTGGCCGCCGCCCGTGCCGGCATCCGGGTGTACGGGGTGGAGGCCGACCCGGTGACCGCGGCGATGGCCGCCGCCAACGCCGCCGCGGCCGGGCTGGCCGACCTGTTCACGGTCGAGTGCGGCGACGCGACCGCGTTCGACGTGTCGCGGGTGGACGGCGTCTTCTGCGACCCGGCCCGACGGGCCACCGGCACCGGACGACGGATCTTCGACCCACGTGCCTACTCGCCGCCCTGGGACTTCGTCACCGGCCTGGCCGACCGGGTGCCGCGCACGGTGGTGAAGGTGGCGCCGGGCCTGGATCACGCGCTCATCCCGGCCGGCGCGGAGGCGGAGTGGGTCGGCGTGAACGGCGACCTGGTCGAGGCGGCGCTCTGGTGCGGCGAGCTGGCCGAGGTGCCCCGCCGCGCCAGCGTGTACCGGAGGGAGATCCACCAGCTCACCGGCTCGGGCGACACGGAGGCGCCGGTCGGACCCCCGCGCCGCTACCTGTACGACCCGGACCCGGCGGTGGTCCGCGCGCACCTCGTCGCCGAACTGGCCGCCGAGCTGGACGCCACCCTGGCCGACCCGAGCATCGCGTACCTCTACGCCGACCAGCCGACCCGCACCCCGTACGCGCGCTGCCTGGAGATCACCGACGTGCTGCCGTTCTCGCTCAAGCGCCTGCGGGCATTGCTGCGCGAGCGTCGGGTGGGCCGCGTGGAGATTCTCAAGCGGGGTTCGGCGCTGACACCGGAGCAGTTGCGGCGGGACCTGCGCCTGGCCGGCGACCAGGCGGCGAGCCTGGTGCTGACCCGGGTCGCCGGAGCGCCGACCGTGCTGATCGGCCGGCCTGTCGTTTAGGTTCGGTGCGTGGCGGGACAGGGCACTCCGGCAACGGCACTGCTGGCCAAGCGCGGGATCGCGCACCGCACCCACCCGTACCGGGTGGCACCCGACGCCCCGAACTACGGCGCCCTGGTCGCGGCCGCGCTCGGCGTGGCCCCGGAGCGGGTGTTCAAGTCGCTGGTGACCGAAGTGGACGGCGCTCTCACGGTGGCGGTCGTACCGGTGACCGGCGAGCTGGACCTCAAGGCGCTCGCGGCGGCGGTCGGCGGCAAGCGGGCGGCGCTCGCCGAGCGGACGGTCGCCGAGCGGGCCACCGGCTACGTGCGGGGCGGGATCAGCCCACTCGGGCAGCGTCGACGGCTGCCCACAGTGCTGGACGAGTCCGCACTGGACCTGCCGACGATCTATGTCTCCGCTGGTCGGCGCGGGCTGCAACTGGAGCTGGCAGCGGCGGATCTGGTGGCGCTCACCGAGGCCCGTACGGCGCCGTTGCAGGCCCGCTGACGCCCTCGTTACGTCTACTCCCCCATGGGATACCCGGGGAGTAACAGTCGCGTTGCTGAATTGTTATCGCTTCCAACAAACTAGGCACCTGCGCGGTCTTGTGGGACCAGTGTGACGCGAAATACGTTGCCGGACACAACAAAACAACACCTCACCCACCTCCGAAAGGACCCTGCACATGCGTAAGGGGATCCTCACCATCGCCGCCGTGGGCCTGCTCGCGACCGGCGGCTTGACCGCCTGCGGCGACGACTCCGGCACCGGCTCGACCGACTCCAAAAAGACTCCCAAGATCGGCGTGATCCTTCCGGACAGCAAGTCCTCCCCCCGCTGGGAGACGGCGGACCGTCGCTTCCTGGAGGAGGCGTTCAAGGCCGCCGGCGTCAAGTACGACATCCAGAACGCCCAGAACGACAAGGCCGCCTTCCAGACCATCGCCGACCAGATGATCACCGGCGGCGTCACCGCCCTCATGATCGTCAACCTGGACTCCGGCACCGGCAAGGCCGTGCTCGACAAGGCCAAGTCGCAGGGCGTCGCCACCATCGACTACGACCGGCTCACCCTCGGCGGCTCGGCCCAGTACTACGTGAGCTTCGACAACGAGGTCGTCGGCAAGCTCCAGGGCGAGGGTCTGTCGAAGTGCCTGACTGACAAGGGCGCCAAGAACCCCGTCGTGGCGTACCTGAACGGCTCCCCCACCGACAACAACGCCACCCTGTTCAAGGCTGGCTACGACTCGGTGCTCAAGCCGAAGTTCGACTCCAAGGAGTACACCAAGGGCCCGGACGACGCCGTGCCCGGCTGGGACGGCCCCACCGCCGCGACCATCTTCGAGCAGCAGCTCACCGCGACCAAGGGCAAGATCGACGGCGTGCTGGCCGCCAACGACACTCTCGGCAACGCCGCCATCTCGATCCTGAAGAAGAACAAGATCAACGGCAAGGTGCCGGTGACCGGGCAGGACGCCAGCGTGGAGGGCCTGCAGAACATCCTCGCCGGTGACCAGTGCATGACCGTCTACAAGGCCGTCCGGGAAGAGGCCAAGGCCGCGTCCGACCTGGCCATCGCGGTGGCCAAGGGCGAGAAGAAGGAAACCGGCCAGTCGGTGAAGGACGGTGACCGCGACGTCCCCTCGGTGCTGCTCACCCCGAAGGCCATCTACAAGGACAACGTCAAGGACGTCATCGCCGACGGCTACGCGACCAAGGAGCAGGTCTGCACCGCGGCGTACGCCAAGTTCTGCGCCGAAGCCGGCATCAGCTGACCGACGCCGCAGTACCCGCCGGAACGACCACCGCCGCCCGGCACGGGAGCACCCTCCCGTGCCGGGCGGCGCCCGCCGGACGGGCCCCGACCCTCCCTTGAGAAGGAGACCCCGTGTCCGCGACTCCCCTGCTGGAACTCCGCGGGATCGACAAGAGCTTCGGTCCCGTCCAGGTGCTCCGCGACGTCGCCCTGAGCGTCCACCCGGGCGAAGTGACCGCACTTGTCGGCGACAACGGCGCCGGCAAGTCGACCCTGGTGAAGTGCATCAGCGGCATCTACCCCACCGACGCCGGTGAGGTCCTGTTCAACGGCGAACAGGTGCACATCGGCAGTCCCCGCGACGCCGCGACGCTCGGCATCGAGGTCGTCTATCAGGACCTCGCGCTCTGCGACAACCTGGACATCGTGCAGAACATGTTCCTGGGCCGGGAGAAGCACAGCGGCATCGTCCTGGACGAGCCGACAATGGAACAGCTCGCCGCCGAGACCCTGGCGGGGCTCTCCATCCGCACCGTCACCTCGCTTCGCCAGCACGTCTCCAGCCTCTCCGGCGGTC
Source organism: Micromonospora sp. DT44 (assembly GCF_049841635.1). Lineage (NCBI taxonomy): Bacteria > Bacillati > Actinomycetota > Actinomycetes > Micromonosporales > Micromonosporaceae > Micromonospora > Micromonospora sp. DT44. The sequence goes on from NZ_JBNCKS010000002.1 coordinate 69,741, forward strand.
AGCGCCAGACCGTGGCCATCGCCAAGGCCGTGCTCTGGAACAGCAAGCTCGTCATCCTGGACGAGCCGACCGCCGCCCTGGGCGTGGCACAGACCGCCCAGGTTCTCGAACTCGTCCGCCGCCTCGCCGACAACGGCCTGGCCGTGGTGCTCATCTCGCACAACATGAACGACGTCTTCGCCGTCTCCGACCGGATCGCCGCGCTGTACCTCGGCCAGATGGTCGCCCAGGTGAAGACCACCGACATCACCCACGCCCAGTTGGTTGAGCTGATCACCGCCGGGCGCTCGGGCGGGCTCGGTCTCGCCACCGACCCGGGCAGCAACGGCGACGGCCCGCAGTCGGCCGACTCGATCTCAGGAGGCGTCCGATGACCACCACCGCCGTGCGGAAGGACGGCCCCGCGGCCGTCACACCGCCGCCGACCGTCGGGAGCCACGTCCGCAACTACGTGAGCCGGGTACGCGGTGGCGACGTCGGCGCGCTACCGGCCGTGCTCGGCCTGATCGTGCTCTGCACCGTCTTCGCGATCATGCGGCCGTCGTCGTTCCTGTCGGCAGGCAACTTCGCGAACCTCTTCACCCAGGGCGCGGCGGTCACGCTGATCGCGATGGGCCTGGTCTTCGTGCTGCTGCTCGGCGAGATCGACCTCTCCGCCGGCTTCGCCAGCGGCGTCTGCGCGGCGGTACTGGCCAACGTGGTCACCGTGCTCGGCTACCCCTGGTGGGTCGCCGTCCTCGCCGCGGTCGCCACCGGCGTGGTCATCGGCACCACGCTCGGGATGCTGGTCGCGAAGATCGGCATTCCGTCCTTCGTGGTCACTCTCGCCGGCTTCCTCGCCTTCCAGGGCGTCGTGTTGCTGCTCGTGCAGGAGGGCACCAACATCTCCGTCCGCGACGAGGTGCTGGTCGCCATCGCCAACCGCAACCTCGCCCCCGCGCTGGGCTGGGCGCTGACCGCCGTCGCCGTCGTCGGCTACGCGGCGGTGCAACTGCTACGCCACCGCAACCGGGCGGCCCGTGGTCTGATCACCGACCCGATCGCGGTGGTGGCGCTGCGGATCGGCGGGCTCGCCGTCATCCTCGGTACCGCCGTGTACGTGCTCAACCTGGAGCGCAGCCGCAACGTCCTGATCGTCTCGCTCAAGGGTGTGCCGATCGTGGTGCCGATCATCGCGGTGCTGCTTGTCATCTGGACCTTCGTACTCCAACGCACCAGCTACGGCCGGCACATCTACGCCGTGGGCGGCAACCGGGAAGCGGCCCGCCGGGCCGGCATCGGAGTCGACCGGATCCGGATCTCCGTCTTCGTGATCTGCTCGTCCATGGCCGCCGTCGGTGGCATCGTGGCCGCCAGCCGGGCCAACTCGGTCGACCCGAACACGGGGGGCAGTAACGTACTGCTATACGCGGTCGGCGCGGCGGTGATCGGCGGCACCAGCCTCTTCGGCGGCAAGGGCCGGGTCTTCGATGCCGTGCTGGGAGGCGCGGTGGTCGCGGTCATCGAAAACGGAATGGGCCTGATGGGGTACAGCGCGGGAGTCAAGTACGTGGTGACCGGCGTCGTGCTGCTGCTCGCCGCCAGCGTCGACGCCCTCTCCCGCCGCCGCGCGGCAGCCACCGGCACCCGCTGACCGCGCGGGAGGTAGCACGAGCATGCGCCCGGCACCCAGCCAGGAGGAGGTCCGGCGGCAGAACCTCGGGGCCCTGCTGCGGCACGTGCACGTCCACGGCGCGACCACCCGCGCTGAACTCACCACCACCCTGGGGTTGAACCGGAGCACCATCGGCGCGCTCACCGCCGACCTGGCCGGCGTCGGACTGGTAAGCGAGGGAACACCGAAGGAGACCGGCCGGGCCGGACGGCCGTCACTTGTCGTCCGGCCCGAATCGACCCGGGTGTACGCGTACGCGTACTCCGTCGAGGTGGACCGGCTACGCGCCGCCCGCGTCGGCCTGGGCGGCGCGGTGCTCGACCGCCGCGAACTGGACCGACCTCGCGGTCTGGTCGCCGCGGAGGCCGCGCCGCTGCTGGCCGGCGCGGTCAAGGAGATGCAGCAGACGGTGCCCGGCGACGCGATCTGCGTCGGCACCGGCGTCGCCGTCTGCGGCATGGTCCGTCGGGAGGACGGCCTGGTCCGGCTCGGCCCCACCACCGGCTGGGTGGACGAGCCGATCGGCGCGGCCCTCGTCGCCGAGATGGGCCTCGACGTACCGGTCACGGTCGGCAACGTGGCGGACGTGGCGGCGTTCGCCGAGCACATCAGGGGCGTCGCGGCCGACTGTGACAACGTCATCTATCTGTACGGCGACGTCGGTGTCGGCGCCGGGATCATCGCGGGCGGGCGTCGGCTCACCGGACACGGCGGGTACGGCGGCGAGGTCGGCCACATGAAGGTGGTCCGCGACGGCAGGCCCTGCGAGTGTGGCGCCCGCGGCTGCTGGGAGACCGAGATCGGCGAGCACGGCCTGCTACGCGCGGCCGGACGCTCCGACGCGCGGGGACGCGACGCCCTGCTGGCCGTCTTCGACGCCGCCGACCGGGGGGACGCCCGCGCCCAGACGGCGGTACGCCAGGCGGGTGACTGGCTCGGCTTCGGGGTCGCCAACCTGGTCAACGTCTTCAACCCCGAGATGGTCATCTTCGGTGGCACCATGCGCGACCTCTACCTCGCGGCGGCGGCCCAGATCCGCAGCCGGCTCAACTCGAACGCACTCGGCGCGTGCCTGGAACACGTCCGGCTGCGTACGCCGACGCTGGGCGAGGACGCACCCCTGATCGGGGCCGCCGAGCTGGCCTTCGAACGACTGCTCGCCGACCCCCTCGACGTGGGCTGATCCGCGTACGCTGTCCGGCGTGGACGTCGAGCTGCGCGCCTCCGACGACGACCGTCACCGGGTGGTCGCCGAGCTGCACCGGCACACCACGGTGGGCCGACTCACGCTGGACGAGTTCTCCGAACGGGTCGGCGCGGTGTGGACCTCCCGCACCCTCGGCGACCTCGCCGCGCTGACCCGGGACCTGCCGGCCCTGCCCGATCCCGCAGCCGCAGCGACGAGCGACGGCGGGATCGGGCACGGGCGCCGGGAGCTGCTGGTGCTCTTCGCCGTCGCCGCGCTCACCCTGCTGCTGCTCGGTGGCTTCCTGGCCGTCACCCGCCGATCCGCGTCGCACGCCGACGGACTCCGCATTTCGACGGCACGAGCGGATGAACTGATCGGACGATCAGTCCGTACCAGTGGGCGGACGGGCGGTCGGCAGGGTGCGACTGCCCGGTCCAGACGCGTTTCGGTCCGGACCGAGGAGGCACCACAGAGATGGCACCGCTCAGAACCGCCCGTCGTCGGCCGGGAACCCGGATGCACCGCGCGGCGATGTTGCTCATCGCGATCATCGCGGGGGTCGGTGTCCTGCCGGGCGTGGCCATCGCCGCCCCCGCTGGTGGGCAGCAGCTCAACGCCGCCGACATGACACTGCTCAACGGTGTGCGCCTGGCCGGGCTGTGGGAGATGCCCGCCGGTCAGATGGCCGCCGAGAAGGGACAGTCGCCGAAGGTACGCGAGATCGGCGCGAACATCGCCGGCGAGCACCAGAAGCTCGACCAGCTCGTCGTGGACGCCGCCAACAAGCTCGGCGCGTCCATCCCCACCGAGCCGACGGCCGAACAGAAGGGCTGGCTGTCGGAGATGCAGAACGCCTCCGGCGCCCGGTTCGACCAGATCTTCGTGACCCGCCTCCGCGTGGCCCACGGCAAGATCTTCCCGGTGATCGGCGCGGTACGGGCCAGCACCCGCGACGCCACCGTCCGCAAGCTCTGCGAGGACGCCAACGCCTTCGTGCAGCACCACATGCAGATGCTGGAGTCCACCGGACTGGTCCGGTGGCCCGAACTGCCGCCGGCCGCGCTGCCCGCGCCCGGCAAGGACGGCCTGCTCGCCGCCGCCGGCGCGAACGCCGGCCCACAGGTCGGGGTGAGCAGCACCGTCGTCTGGTTGGTCTTCCTCGCCGCGCTCGGTACCGGCGGGATCGCCACCTACCGGATGCTGCGCCGTAGCTGACCGACGGTCGAGGTGGCCCGGAGTCAGCGGTCGACCTGGGTGAAGTCCCAGGAGTGCGGGGCGCGGGCCACCAGCAGGGCGGGCGGATCGGGCAGCGGACGCGGGTTGCTGCGCCACTTGGAGATGACCACGACACGGTGGTCGGTGGACGAGAAGACCTCGCTGGACACGTGCAGCGGGTCGTGTTCCAGCTCGGGCAGGGCGGTGTCGCACACCCAGGTGATCAGGTCGGCGACGCCGTACGCCTCGGCGCGCGCCTCCCACATCCGCACGATCATCTCCGGCGTCCCCGTCACACGCTGACCGTGGTCAGCGGCAGCGCCGAGTCGGCCGGCAGATCCAGCCGGCTCGGCGCGACCCCGGCGGCGACCAGGTGCGATCCGAGCGCCGCCACCATCGCCCCGTTGTCGGTGCACAGCTTCGGCCTCGGCACCCGGACCCGGATGCCGTGCTTCTCGGCGCGCTCCTCGGCCAACGCCCGCAGTCGGGAGTTCGCCGCCACTCCCCCGCCGATCACCAACGTGTCGATGCCCTGCGCACGGCAGGCGGCGATCGCCTTGTTGGTCAGCACGTCACAGACCGCTTCCTGAAAGGACGCGGCCACGTCGGCGACCGGCACCGGCTCACCGGCGCGTTGCCGTGCCTCCACCCAGCGGGCCACGGCCGTCTTCAGACCGGAGAACGAGAAGTCGTACCGGTGGGCCGCCAGGTCCTTCGCGGCGGTCAGGCCACGCGGGAAGGCGATGGAGGCGGCGTCACCCGACCGGGCCTCGCGGTCGATGGGCGGACCGCCCGGGAACGGCAACCCGAGCAGCCGGGCCACCTTGTCGAACGCCTCACCGGCCGCGTCGTCGATGGTGGCGCCGAGCGGGGTGACGCCCCGGGCCAGGTCGTCGACCAGCAACAGGGACGAGTGCCCGCCGGAGACCAGCAGGGCGATGGCCGGTTCGGGCAGTGGGCCGTGTTCCAGGGTGTCCACCGCCACGTGCGCGGCGAGGTGGTTGACGCCGTACACCGGCTTCTCGGCGGCGAGGGCGTACCCCTTGGCGGCGGCGACGCCGACGAGCAGCGCGCCGGCCAGACCCGGTCCGGAGGTGACCGCGATGGCGTCGATGTCGGCGAGGGTGACGCCGGCGTCGGTGAGCGCCCGCTGCATGGTCGGCACGATGGCTTCGAGGTGGGCCCGGCTGGCCACCTCCGGCACCACGCCCCCGAAACGGGCGTGCTCCTCGACGCTGGACGCGAGCGCGTCAGCCAGCAGGGTGTGCCCGCGTACGATGCCGACGCCGGTCTCGTCGCACGAGGTCTCGATGCCCAGGATCAGCGGTTCGTCAGCCATGGTCGTGTGGTCCGTCCCCGGTCGGCTCGGCGTCGCGCCGCATGACCAGCGCGTCGGTGTTGCTCGGTTGGTAGTAGCCGCGACGCACCCCGATCGGCTCGAACCCGTACGTCGCGTAGAGGCGCTGGGCGGGGGCGTTGTCCACGGCCACCTCCAGCAGGGTGCTGCGGGCGCCCCGACGGTTCGCCTCGGCGAGCAGTTCCTCCAACAGGACACGGCCGACGCCACGCCGCTGGACGTCCCGCCGGACCGCGATGACCTGCACCCACACCTCGTCCGGTGGGGCGCCGGCGAGCCCGGCGTAGCCGAGCACCGCCCCGTCGCTGTCGGTCGCGACCCGGTAGTGGTGCCCGTTGGCCAGCTCGTTCCAGAACATGGAGGGCGACCACTGCCCGGCGCCGAACAGGTCCGCCTCGATCGGCATCGCCTCGTCGACGTGCCACCAGCGGAACCGTTCCAGCCGTACCGACGTCACGGGAGGACCGGTTTGCGGCCGGTGGCCGCCACCGCGTCGGGACGGCGCAGGTAGAGCGGAGTGAGTCGCTCGCCGGGCGCGCCGGCCCGGATCCGCTCGGCGGCGAGCAGCGCCAGCACGGTGGCCTCCGGGTAGCGCGGTTCGACCCGGACCGGCAGGTCCAGAGCCTCGGCGTACCGGTGTGCCCCATCGCCGACCGCGACCGTCGCGCCCAGCTCACGGGCGCGGGCGGCGGCCACCTCCGGCGAGGACACCTCGGGCCCGACGACCCGCTGGCCGGCCCCGTCGTAGACCGCCCAGTACAGCTCCTTGCGGCGGGCGTCGCTGGCGGCCAGCACCGGCTCGCCGGCAGCCGCCGGGTGGCCGATGGCGTCCAGGGAACAGACGCCGTACGTCGGAACGCCGAGCACCTGCCCCATCGTGGCGGCGGTGACCAGGCCGACCCGCAGCCCGGTGAACGGCCCGGGGCCGAGCCCGGCGACTATCGCGCCCAGGTCACGCGGGCGCGCGCCGGCGTCGGCGAGGACCCCGTCGACCTGAGGCGCGAGCAGTTCACCGTGCGCGCGGGCATCGACCGTGCACCGGTGCGCCCGGGACGTGACGCCGTCCGCCGAGATCTCCACCAACGCTGCGGTCACCGCGGGGGTCGAGCTGTCCACCACGAGTACGAGCACGGTTAGCCAGCCTAGCGGCCCCGCCACCGCCCGCCCGTGACGCCCCGCCCCTCGGCCACCACCCGGGCCTACCGGTGGACGAGCAGCGCCGCGACTCCGCCCGTCGCCACGCCACCCGACGCCGTGCGTCTTCCCGACCGCCACGCCGTGCCAGGCGACGCGACGCCACGCCACGCAATGCCGTGCGTCTTCGCGACCGCCAGGCCGTGCCAGGCGACGCCACGCCACGCCACGCCACATCGTGCGTCTTCGCGACCGCCACGCCGTGCCAGGCGACGCGACGCCACGCGACGCCACGCCACGCCACGCCACATCGTGCGTCTTCGCGACCGCCACGCCACGCCACCCGTCGCCGCGCGGCGACGGCGACGGCGACGGCGACGGCGACGGCGACGGCGACGGCGACAAGACCCTGATGAGCGTGATGCCTGTGAGTCATCAAGATGACTCACAGGCATCACGCTCATCAGCATCATTGCCGCCGCTCTGCGACGCGGCCCCGACCGTGCTGATCGCGGCCTGCAAGACCGCGAGTCGTGAATCCGCCGCAGAGCTACCGCGAGCGTCTGATGCTGGGCCAGCATGCCGGGATGCCATCGACTCGCCTCGTCACCCTCCTCGGCGCCGTGCTGCGGCAGCAACGCCAGCGACGCGAGCTGAGCCAGCGCCAGCTCGCCGGGCTCGCCGAGGTCAGCCAAGCGGCCGTGGCCCGGATCGAACGCGGCGAACGAGCGCCGAGCGTCCCCGTGTTGGAGCGGTTGTTCACCGCGATGGACGTGCAGTTGGTGGTCGGGGTCGAGCCGCTGGACGCGCACCTCGACGCTCGCATCGACGAACTGGCTGCCCGCCCGATCGGCGAACGCATCGACGAGCTGGGCCTCAACGAGACGCTGGACCGACTGACCGACTTTCCGCAGGTGCTCACCGGCAGCACGGCGGCGCTGTTGCAGGGCGCGCCGGTGCCGGTGGACGCCGTCGAGATCGCCCTCCGCTGGCAGGACTCGAAACGGTTCACCGGCTGGCTGGAGGCAAACTACGGCCAGCGGTGGAACGCCCGGTGGGGCGAGTTCGGCGGGCTGTGGTTGGAGCCGGAGGAGCCGGGCGAACACCGTTGGTCGACCCGGTATGGCGAGATCAGGGCGACCATGTGCGACGAGTTGCCCGAGACGATCGAGGTACGCCACGATGGCCGCGATTATCAGGTGGTGCCGCTGGTCGAGCTGGAGTTGACCGAGCCGCAGGCCGCCGACCTGCTGCGCCGCTACCGGGCCCGGCGCCGCGCCCCGGAAAGCTGACCGGACCCGGACCCGGACCCGGACCTGGGCCAGAACCAGGCACCGCGCCCCCGATGGCCGACCGGTGGCAGGCCCGGCGCGTGAGGCCGACCCGACGGAGCGGACGCGCCGGGTCAGCTCGCGACGCGGGCCAGGCCAGCCGGCGCCGGAGGCGGACCCGGCCAGCCACACGGCTGAGGTTAGTCGGCGGTGCGCTCCCAGTCGATGGTGGGACGGCCGGCGTCGGCGAGGGCCTTGTTGGCGGCGCTGAACGGGCGGCTGCCCAGGAAGCCGCGCGGGTTCATCGGGCTCGGGTGGCCGGCCTCCAGCACGACGTGCCGAGAGTTGGTGACCAGGCCGGCCTTCTTGCGGGCGTAGCCGCCCCAGAGCAGGAAGACCACCCGGTCCGGCAACGCGTCCAGCGCCCGGATCGTGGCGTCGGTGAACTCCTCCCAGCCGGCGTTCGCATGCGAGCCGGGGGTGGCCTGACGGACGGTCAGCACCGCGTTGAGCAGCAGCACGCCCTGCGCCGCCCAACCGTCGAGGTTGCCGCTGCGCGGCTTGGGAACGCCCACGTCCTCGCCCAGCTCCTTGAAGACGTTGCGCAGCGAGGGCGGCACCGACACGCCCTCGCGGACGCTGAAGCTCAGCCCGTGCGCCTGCCCGACCCGGTGGTAGGGGTCCTGCCCGAGGATCAGCACCCGGGTGGCCTCCGGCGGGCAGAGCCGGTACGCCGAGAAGAGGTCCTCCAGCGGCGGGAAGACGGTCTGCGTCGCGTACTCCCGGGCGACGAACTCGGCCAGCGCGGCCGTGCGGGCCGGGTCGAGGTGCGGGGTGAGCACGGCACGCCACTGCTCCGGCAGCAGCGCCAGCAGGTCCAGGGCGGGGGCATCGTCGGGCATCAGAAACCTCTTCCAGCGCGGGTCGGTCCCCCGCACTCTAGGCATCACGTCCGACAACGCCGCGCCCTAACCCAGCTCGGCCAACCGCCGAGCCCAGTCACCACCGACCGGATCCAGCTCGACAACCCGGGTGTCATCGTCGCGGCGGTCGATACGGACCCGCAGGTGCGCGTCGACCAACTGCTCCACCAGGCCCTCGCCCCACTCCACGACGGTCACCGACGCGTCCACCGAGGCGTCCAGGTCCAGGTCGTCGATCTCGGCGCGCGGGTCGCTGGCGGCGCCCAGCCGGTACGCGTCGGCGTGGACGAGGGCCACCCGACCGCCGCGGGCCGGATCGGGCCGGTGGACCCGGGCGATCACGAACGTCGGCGAGGTCACGTCCCCGAGGACGTTGAGCCCGGCGCCGATGCCCTGGGTGAGCGCGGTCTTGCCGGCGCCCAGCGGGCCGGTCAACAGCACCAGGTCACCGGCTCGCAGCAGCCCGGCCAGCCGGCGGCCGAACTCCCGAGTGTCCTCGACGGTCGGCAGTTTGACGACGAAACTCACCGGTCCTCCATGCTCTCCAGTGATTCGAGGAACCGCTCCAGCGCGGCGTTGACCTCGTCGGCGTGCTCCAGCATCACCACGTGACCACTGTCTTTGATCTTGATGAACTCGGCGTGCGGCAGCCGCCGGACGATCTCCTCGGAGTGGGTCACCGGCGTGATCATGTCCTTGTCGCCGACGACCACCAGCACCGGCGCGTTCGCCAACGCCGCCAGCGCCGGGAAGCGCGAGTGCGTGGCGAGGGTCCGCAGGTAGCGGGTCACCGTGTCGGCCGAGGTCCGGGAGTTCATGGTCTCCACGTAGGACACCAGCCGAGGGCTGGGCTTGCGGGTGCCGAAGCCGTACTTGCGGGTCAGCAGCCAGGCCACGTTCGACGTCGACTTACGGGCCCTGTCGATGACCGGGCCGCCGTACCGCGTGGCGTTGCTGACCATGTAGAGCACCGGGCCACCGACCCGGCCCAGCAGCGCCGGGGCGACCAGCTTGGTCTCCGCGACGAGACCGCCCGACGTGGCCATCAGCACCGTGCCCACCACCCGGTCACCGAACAGTTCCGGGAACAGCTCGGCGAACGCCATGATGGTCATGCCGCCCATCGAGTGGCCGACCAGCACCAGTGGCCCTTCCGGGGCGACCCGGTCGATCACCCGGCGCAGGGTCCGGCCGAGCACGGCCAGGTCGTACTCGCCGGTCTCCAACCGGCCGGAGCGACCGTGACCGGGCTGGTCGTACGCCACGATCCGGTAGTCGCCACGCGCGGCGAGCATCTCGCGCTGGAAGTGGAAGGTGCCCATGTCCAGGCAGAACCCGTGCACCAGCACCACCGTCGGGTGACCCGGCACCGGACGGGTCGGCTCGACCACCTCGACGTGGATGTCGGTGCCGTCCGGCAGCTCCAGCCGGAACGCCTCGTCGTACCTCTGTTCGCCGAACGTCTCCTGGGCGTAGCGGTCGGTGGGGTCGGTCTTGAGCCGGCGGACCAGGGTGCGTTCGGTCGCGACGCCGGCGGCCAGACCGGCCGCCGCCACCCCGACCGCGGCACCGACCAGGCCGGCGACGCGGCCGGCCGCGGTCCGCGGGCGCGGGATGCGGTACGCCATCAGGGGCGCTCACCGTCGTAGACGCGCGGCACCCGCGTGCCACCGAACCGGGTGACGATCTCGTAGTTGATCGTGCCGACCGCCTCGGCCCAGTCGTCGGCCGTCGGCTCGCCGTCGGCGCCGCTGCCGAACAGGGTCGCCACGTCGCCGTCGGCCACCGGGTCGTCGCCGCAGTCGAGCACGAACTGGTCCATGCAGACGCGTCCGGCGATCGTGCGCCGCGCGCCGGCGAGCTGCACCGGGCCGGTGTTGGAGGCGTGTCGGGGCACACCGTCGGCGTACCCGAGCGGCACCACGGCGAGATTGGCGTCGGACTGTGTGGTGTAGGTGTGCCCGTAGGAGACGCCGGTGCCGGCGGGTACCCGTTTGGTGAGCATCACCCGGGCCCGGGCGGTCATCGCCGGTCGCAGCCCGTACGTCTCGCCGGCCACCGGGGACAGTCCGTAGATGGCCAGCCCGGGACGGACCAGGTCGAAGTGCGTGTCGGGACGGGTCAGGGTGGCCGCCGAGTTGGCCAGGTGCCGCCACCGGGGGCGCAGCCCGGCCCGCTCGACCATGGCCAGTCCCTCGTGGAAGACGGCGAGCTGCCGGTCGGTGGTCGGGTGACCGGGCATGTCGGCGTACACGAAGTGGCTCCACACACCGACCACCTCGACCAGGCCGTCGGCCTGGGCCTTCGCGGCGGCGTCGAGCAGGGCCGGCCAGTCGGCGACGGTGGCGCCGCCCCGCGACAACCCGGTGTCGATCTTCAGGTGCAGGCGGGCGGGGCGCTCGGCACGCCGACTCGCCTCGATCATCTCGTCGAGCTGCGGCAGGCTGGCGGCACCGAGATCGACCCCGGCGCTGACGCCCTCGTGCAGCGGCAGCCCGGGCGCGAGCAGCCACGCCAGCACGGGCGCGGTGATCCCGTTCCGGCGCAGCGTGAGCGCCTCGTCGAGGGTGCAGACGCCGAGCCAGTCCGCTCCCCCGTCCAGTGCCGCGCGGGCGGCCGGAAGCATGCCGTGGCCGTACCCGTCGGCCTTCACCACCGCCATCATCTCGGCGGTGGTGCCGGAGCGGAGCCGGCTCACGTTCTCGCGGATCGCGTCAAGATCGACACGTACCTCGGCCTGCCACATGCGCCCAGCCTACTTTCCAGCCTGATCACCGTGGGCGGCGACGCTCGGCCCAACGCGCCGGTCGGGTCGGGACGGGACGATCAGCCCAGCCGGGCGACGACCGGACGCAGCGCGGTCACCACGTCGGGCGCGGTCACCGGGCCGCCGCGGGCCGCCTCCCGGCCGGCCAGCCCGTGCAGGTACGCGGCCCCGGCCGCCGCCCGGTCCGCCGGCACCCCGGCCGCCAGCAGCGAGCCGAGCAGCCCGGCCAGCACGTCGCCGGTGCCGCCGGTGGCCAGCGCCGGGGTGCCGGTCGGGTTGACGTACGCCCGGCCGTCCGGCGTGCCGATCACCGTGCGGTCCCCCTTGAGCAGCACCACCGCGTTCATCCAGGCGGCCAGTCGCAGCGCGGACCCGACGCGGTCGGCGCCCGGCTCCTCCCCGCACAGCCGGGTGAACTCCCGGTCGTGCGGGGTGACGACGATCGGCGCGTCCCGGCCGCGCAGCCGGTCGGCGAGTGAACCGTCGACCAGCAGGGTCAACGCGTCCGCGTCGAGCACCACCGGCACCGGTGTCGCCAGGACGGCCCGCAGCTCGGCCGCCGCCTCGTCTCCGGTGCCCAACCCCGAGCCGCACACCCACGCCTGCACGCGGCCGGCATCGGCCACCCGGGGAGTGGCGATCACCGAGGGATGCTGGCGCAGCACCTCGTCGCGGGCCCCACCGGCGTACCGGACCAGGCCGGTCGGCCCGGCGAGCGCACCGCCGACGGAGAGCACCGCCGCGCCCGGGTACGTCGCCGATCCGGTCGCCACCCCCACCACACCCCGGGTGTACTTCTCCGAGCCGGCGCTTAGCCCCGGCCACCACCGCTGAAGGTCGGACCAGTCGGTGACGTTCAGCGCGGGGCTCCCCCGCAGCCAGGGCTCCAACCCGATGTCGACCAGCTCGACCTGCCCGGCCAGGGCGGCGGCCGGCCCGACCACCAGGGCGGGCTTGAGCGCGCCGAAGGCGACGGTCACGTCGGCGCGGACGGCGGTGGGCCGGCCGGACGCGGACAGCGGCACGTGCCCGGTGTCCACGGCGACCCCGCTCGGCACGTCCACGGCCAGGACGGTGGCCCGCTGGCCGTCGCGCCCACGCAGATCGCCCAGCCCCTGGACGACCTCGTCCGCGTTCGCCCGCAACCCACCCGTGCCGCCGATCCCGACGATGCCGTCCAGGACCAGGTCGACGGGGCCGGCGGGGCGATCGACCATCCGGCCACCGGCGGCCCGCAGCGCGGCCAACCCGGCGACGTGCGCCCGGCCCGGAGTGAGCAGCAGGGCGGAGACCTCGACGCCCCGGCGGGCCAGCCGCTCACCGGCGTAGAGCGCGTCGCCGCCGTTGTCGCCCGAGCCCACGAGCAGCAGCACCCGGCCGCCGTACACGCCGCCACGCTCGGCGAGCAGCAGGGCCGCCCGGCGGGCCAGCCCGGCGGCGGCGCGCTGCATCAGCGTGCCCTCCGGCAGCGTGCCCAACAACCCCGCCTCGGCGGCCCGTACGTCGGCCACCCGCCACACCGGTCTCATGTCACCGTGTCCCATCCGTTCGCGGGCTGGCCGGCATGGCCCACCCGGCCGACGTCACCGTTCCGCGACCACCATCGCCGATGCGATCCCACCGTCGTGCGAGAGCGACAGATGCCAGTGGTTGATTCCACGCTCGGCGGCCACCGCCGCGACGGTTCCCGAGACGCTCAGCCACGGCCGGCCATCGGTGTCGGGCACGATCTCGCAGTCGTGCCACCGCAGGCCGGCGGGGGCCCCGAGGGCCTTGGCGACGGCCTCCTTCGCGGCGAAGCGGGCGGCCAACGACTCCGGCGAGCGGGGACCGCCGGATCGGGTGACCCGTTCCGGCCCGGTGAAGAGCCGGTCGGCGAGCAGCGGCGTCCGCGCCAGGGACCGGGTGAACCGGTCCACCAGGACGACGTCGAGGCCGACAGCGACGATCACCAGACCACCCTACCGGCGGCGGGGGCGGCAGATTAGCCGTCGGGCCCGCGGTGGGCAACGCCTGTGGACAGACCGGGGTACGACCGCAGCCCGGCGTCCACAGGGCACCTCGGCGCGGCCCGGCTCTGCCTAGCGTTCAGCGCGTCGATGCCGATCCAACACGGGGGTGGGGTCATGACCGAGGAGCCGTTCGCCGTCCGGCCGCAGGAGCTGCGCACGGAGGCCGGCGCGCTCGACGACGAGGCGTACCGGTTGGCGTGGGGTCTGGCGCGGGTGCCGGGGCTGCTGGTGCCGGCCCCGGGCTGGCGGACGGCCACGGCGTTGGCGGGGCTGGAGGCGGCCGGGCACGCCTGGTTCTGCCGGCTGGGCACGGCCGTGGCGGCGACCGCCGATGACATCCGTGGGGCGGCCGAGGCGTACGAGACGGTGGACGACCGGGCCGCCGGCCGGTTCGCCTCCGTGCCCCGGTGAGCGGGGTCGGCTACCGGCAGCTCTGGGCCGCCGATCCGGCCGGCTGGCGGTCGGCCGGATCGGCCTGGGCCGGGTTGACCGGCCCGGTCCACCGGCACGCCGACGAGCTGGCCGGGACGGCCGGACGGCTGCGCAGCGGCTGGTCCGGTGCGGCGGCCACGGCAGCCGACGCCCGGCTCGCCGGTCTCCGCGACGAGCTGACGTCGATGGCGCCGGCGCTGATCGAGGCCGACCAGACGCTGGCCGAGTTGGCCCGGCAGATCGCCGTGGCGAAGGCCCAGCTCGCCGAGGCGGTCGCCCGGGCCGAGGCGGCCGGCCTGACCGTGGACCGGGCCGGCGGTGTACGGGCCGGCCCGGCGCAACCCGCCTCAACAGCCGCGATCGCGGTGGCGGGAGCGGCGGTGGCCCTGCGCGCGGCGATGGGGCGCGCCGACGCGGCGGATCGGGCCGCCGCCGACCGGTTGGCCGAGCTGGCCCGTGCGGCCGGCACCGGCTGGGCGTCCCCGGCACCGCCCGGCCGGCCGGCCACCGGGGCGTCGCCAACGGTCGTACGCGCCTGGTGGTCCGGATTGACGCCGGCCCAGCGGCGCTGGCTGGTCGGGCACGAACCGGCGCTGGTCGGCGCCCTGGACGGGGTGCCGGTGGCGGCCCGCGACCAGGCCAACCGCCTGCTGCTCGGCGGGCGGCGCGACGAGTTGCTGGCCGAGCGGCGGCGGTTGTTGGCCCGAGTGCCGCCGGGGCCGCTAGCGTCGGTGCGACTGCGCGCGCTGGCGGCGCGGTTTGCCGGCCTGGACGCGCTCACCGAGCGGCTGGCCGGCGGGGCGCCGCGGGCGTACCTGCTGGGGCTGGACCCGACCGGTGAGGGACGGGTGGTGGTGGCGCTCGACGACCCGGACCACGCCGATCGGGTGCTGACGTACGTGCCGGGGATGACCGCCGGGCTGGACGACGCCCCCGGTGAGCTGGGTCGGGCCGCCCGGGTGCTGGAGCGCTGCGCGGCGCTCGCGCCGGGTGAGCGCAGCGCGGCCGTGCTGTGGCTGGACTACGACGCTCCGGACTTCCTGACCGAGGCGGCGTCCGCCGGCCAGGCCCGGGACGCCGCGCCGGCGCTGCACCGTTTCCAGGAGGGGCTGCGCGCCACCCACGAGGGGCCGCCGGCCCGGCAGACGGTGCTCGGGCACAGCTACGGGTCGCTGGTGGTGGGGGTGGCCGCCCGGGAGCACGGGCTGGCGGCCGACGCGCTGATGTTCGTCGGTTCGCCCGGGGTGGGCGTGGCGCACGCCGACGAACTGGGCGTCCCGGCCGGGCAGGTGTGGGCCAGCAGGGCACCCGACGACGTGATCCGCCTGGCCCGGCCGGTGGACGAGCTGGCCCGGCCGGCGCTGTTGGGCGCCGCTCCGCTCGCCGCGGTGCTGGGCTGGCCGGATCGCACCGGCCACGAGCTGTGGTTCGGTCACGACCCGGCGGACGCAGGCTTCGGCGGCCGGGTGTTCCGCAGCGGCCGCGGTGGGCACGCCGGCTACTGGGAGCCGGACAACCCGGCTCTGGACGGGATGGCCCGCGTCGTACTGGGCCGGTAGCGGGACCGGCCACGGGACGCTGAGCCCTGCTGTCCGCGCGGACGACGACGGAGCCCCGGCCACCGCGGGTGCGGCGCGGCCGGGGCTCCGGGGCGTGGCTGGCGACTACTCGACGGTGACCGACTTGGCCAGGTTGCGGGGCTGGTCCACGTCGTGCCCCCGGGCGTTGGCGATCTCGGCGGCGAACACCTGGAGCGGCACGGTGGTGACGAGCGGGGCCAGCAGGGTGGGCGTACGCGGCACGTAGATCAGGTGGTCGGCGTACCGGACGACGGCCTCGTCGCCCTCCTCCGCGATCACGATGGTCCGCGCGCCACGCGCCCGGACCTCCTGGATGTTGGAGACGACCTTGTCGTGCAGCATGCCGCGCCCCACCGGGGAGGGCACCACGCAGATCACCGGGGTGCCCTTGTCGATCAGGGCGATGGGGCCGTGCTTCAGCTCGCCGGCCGCGAAGCCCTCGGCGTGCATGTACGCCAGCTCCTTGAGCTTGAGCGCGCCTTCGAGGGCCACCGGGTAGCCGACGTGCCGGCCGATGAACAGCACCGTCGGCTCGGACTTCAGCTCGCGGGCCAGCTCGCGGACCGGCTCGATGCGGTCCAGCAGCTCGCGCAGCTTGCCCGGCATCTCCTGGAGCTGGGCGACGACCGCGCCGACCTCGTCGGCGAACTTGATGCCGCGTACCTGGGCCAGGTGCAGGCCGATCAGGTAACAGGCGACGACCTGGGTGAGGAACGCCTTGGTGGAGGCGACGGCGATCTCCGGCCCACCGTGGGTGTAGAGCACGGCGTCGGACTCGCGGGGGATGGTGGAGCCGTTGGTGTTGCAGATGGCCAGAACCCGGGCCTTCTGCTCCTTGGCGTGGCGCAGGGCCATCAGGGTGTCCATCGTCTCGCCGGACTGCGAGATCACCACGATGAGCGTGGACCGGTCGAGCACCGGGTCGCGGTAGCGGAACTCGCTGGCAAGCTCCACCTCGCACGGGATCCGGGTCCAGTGCTCGATGGCGTACTTGGCGACCAGGCCGGCGTGGTACGCGGTGCCGCAGGCCACGATGAAGATCTTGTCGACGTCGCGCAGATCCTGGTCGCTGAGGCGGACCTCGTCCAGGGCGATCTCGCCGCTCTCGGTGAGTCGGCCGAGCAGGGTGTCGGCGATGGCCTGCGGCTGCTCCTCGATCTCCTTGAGCATGAACCAGTCGTAACCGCCCTTCTCGGCGGCCGACGAGTCCCAGTCGATGTGGAAGTCCTTGCCGCTGGCGGGCTGACCGTCGAAGTCGGTGATCTCGATGCTGTCGCCGGTGATCAGGACGATCTGGTCCTGACCCAGCTCCACCGCCTCGCGGGTGTGCTCGATGAACGCGGCCACATCGCTGGCCAGGTAGTTCTCGCCGTTGCCGCGCCCGACGACCAGCGGCGAGTTGCGCCGGGCGCCGACGACGGCACCGGGCACGGAGGCGTCGACCGCGAGCAGGGTGAACGCGCCCTCCAGCCGCTGGCACACGACACGCATGCCGGCGGCGAGCAGCTGCGGGCCGTCGGGCTGGCCGGCGGCGCGCAGGTCGGCCAGCGCGGCGGAGAGCAGGTGCGCGGCGCACTCGGTGTCGGTGTCGCTGGTGAACTGGACGCCGTCGGCCTCCAGCTCGGCGCGGAGCCGGGCGAAGTTCTCGATGATGCCGTTGTGGATCACCGCGACGCGGCCGTCGGGCGCGACGTGCGGGTGGGCGTTGCGGTCGGTCGGCCCGCCGTGGGTGGCCCACCGGGTGTGCCCGATGCCGGTGGTGCCGTCACCGATGCCGATCGGACTGGCCGCGCAGGAGGTCGGGTCGTCGGCGGCACGCTCGGAGAGCACCTTCTCGAGGTTGGCGAGCTTGCCGGCCTTCTTCTCGGTCAGGAGCTGGTCGTCGCAGACGATGGCGACGCCCGCCGAGTCGTAGCCCCGATATTCCAGCCGCCGCAGCCCGTCGAGCACGATGCTCAGCGCCGGACGCGCGCCGGCGTATCCCACGATTCCACACATGGCCCGCAGCCTAACCCAGTTTCGCTCATCATGGGTGCTCGAAAGACGGCTAAACAAGCACCGAATTTGAGCGATCGGTCGTTGGTGGGCCGCAATGGGACGAGCGTCACGAGCCGGGCCGGCGTGCGCGGGACCGGACGGGGTTGCGGGACGGCCGACGCGTACGACAGTCTTCCGGCGGGTTCGGCGCACGCTCCGCTGACTCCTCGACCCCTTACCCACTCCCGCCCGGAGCAGCCATGTCCGACGCGCCGCCCCCCGAGTCCTCCCCGACGCCACCTCCGGACCCCGCCGCCCCGTCGCCGGACCCGACGGCTGCGCCGCCGCCGACGAACCCTCCGTCCGGTTGGTCCGCGCCGGACGCCTTCCCGACGGCGGATCCGTTGGCGCCGGGCCAGCCCTGGGCACCCCCACCGGCCTGGACCCCGCCGCCCCCGTCCGCGCCGTGGACGCCCGATCCCACCGGCGGCGTACCGGTTATGCCGGACCCCGCCGGAACGGGCGCCTGGCCGCCACCCCCACCACCACCGGGACATCCGTCGGCCGGCTACCCGCCGGGTTACCCGGCACCCGGCTACCCACCGCCCGGCTACCCACCGCCGTACCTCTATCCCGGCTATCCGCCGCCCGCCCGCCCGGCCGCCAGCGCCGGTCGGGTGATCGGGATCGTCGTCGCGGTCGTCGCGGCGCTCGCCCTCCTCGGGTGCGGATGCTTCTGCGTGTCCGGGTCACTGCTCAGCCGGCTTGCTCCGGACACGGTCGCCGAGGACCCGTACGACGGCGACCCCTTCGGCGACGACACCTGGCCGCCGAGCATCGCGCCCGAGCCGCCCACCGTGCCCGACACCCCCACGGCGGGGCCCACCAAGAAGCCGATCACCCGCCCGACCTCGGGGCCGGCCCCCGTGACGGTGGTCTACGAGGTCACCGGAGTGGGCACGGCGGACATCGCGTACTTCGACGCTGAGAGCGATCTCATCCACGTCGACGGGGCGAAACTGCCCTGGCGCACGACCATCCGTACCAACGGCCAGAGTCGGGTCATGGTGGAGGCCAGGTGGTCCGACTACGAGGAAAGGCCGATCGACTGCACCGTCACGGTCACCGGCGCCGGAAAGCCCGTGACGAACAAGACCCAGGGGACCTGGGCCACCAGTTGTGAGCCCGAGTGAGGCTGGAGTCGGGTCGGCGGGTAACCGTAGGCTGGCGCAGGTGACGACGAGCACCGATGTCGACCCGCTGGTGGCCCGGATGCGGCCGTTCGGCACGACGATCTTCGCCGAGATGTCCGCCCTCGCCGTACGGACCGGGGCCGTCAACCTCGGCCAGGGCTTCCCGGACACGGACGGCCCGCCGGAGATGCTGGCCGCCGCCGCCGAGGCGCTGCGCGGCGGGCAGAACCAGTACCCGCCCGGTCCGGGGATCCCCGCCCTGCGCGCGGCCGTCGCGGAGCACCAGCGCCGGTTCTACGACCTGGCGTACGACCCGGACGGCGAGATCGTGATCACGGCGGGCGCGACCGAGGCGGTGGCGGCCAGCATCCTCGCTCTCTGCGAACCGGGCGACGAGGTGGTCTGCTTCGAGCCGTACTACGACTCGTACGCCGCTTCGATCGCCCTGGCCGGCGCGGTCCGGCGGCCGGTCACGCTGCGTCCCGGTGCGGACGGCCGGTACGCCTTCGATCCGGCGGCGCTGCGGGCGGCGTTCGGGCCGCGCACCCGGCTGGTGCTGCTCAACTCCCCGCACAACCCGACCGGCAAGGTGTTCACGCCGGCCGAGCTGGCGCTGGTGGCCGAGTTGTGCCAGGAGTTCGACGCGTACGCGGTCACCGACGAGGTGTACGAGCACCTGGTGTTCACGGACGCGTCCAGCGCGCACGTGCCACTGGCGTCGCTGCCCGGGATGTGGGAGCGGACGCTGCGGATCTCGTCGGCCGGCAAGACGTTCTCCTGCACGGGCTGGAAGATCGGCTGGGTGAGCGGCCCGGCGGCGCTGGTCTCGGCGGTGCTGCGGGTGAAGCAGTTCCTCACCTATGTCAACGCCGCGCCGCTGCAACCGGCGGTCGCCGTGGCGCTGGCCCTGCCCGACGACTACTACACGGGCTTCCGCGACGGGCTCCAGCAGCAGCGCGACCAGCTCATCGGCGGCCTCACCGACGCCGGGTTCGACGTGCTGACGCCCGAGGGCACGTACTTCGTGACCGCCGACGTCACCGCGCTCGGCGGCACCGACGGGATGGAGTTCTGCCGGTCGCTGCCGGAGCGCTGCGGCGTCGTGGCGGTGCCCACCCAGGTCTTCTACGACGACGTCGAGGCCGGACGGCGGCTGGTCCGGTTCGCGTTCTGCAAGCGCCCGGAGGTGCTGGCCGAGGCGGTCACCCGGCTGCGCGCTCTGACCCCGAGCCACTGACCGGGCCGGGTCGCCGGGCGGAAGCCCAACGGCCCGGTGTGCGGCCGGTTACGCGGCGGCCGGGCTGGCCGTACGCACCAGGGCGGCGATCCGCTCGGCGACGTCGCGGGCGATCGCCTCGGTGGCGGCCTCGACCATCACCCGGACCAGGGGCTCGGTGCCCGATGGGCGCAGCAGCACCCGACCGGTCTCCCCCAGTTCCGCCTCGGCCCGCTCGACCTCGGCGCGGACGGCCGGCGCGTTGGCACCGACGGTACGGTCGCCGACCGGCACGTTGATCAGCACCTGTGGCAGCTTGGTGACCACCGAGGCCAGCTCGGCGATTGACCGGCCGGTGGCGGCCATCCGGGCCATCAGGTGCAGACCGGTGAGGACCCCGTCGCCGGTGGTCGCGTGGGCCGGCATGACGATGTGACCGCTCTGCTCGCCGCCGAGCGCGAGGCCGGACGCGCGCAGCTCCTCCAGGACGTACCGGTCTCCGACCTTGGTCTCGATCAGCCGGATGCCCTGCGCGGACATCGCCAGCCGCAGACCGAGGTTGCTCATCACGGTCGCCACCAGGGTGTCCTGGGTGAGGGTCCCGGCCTCCCGCATGGCCAGCGCCAGGATCGCCATGACCTGGTCGCCGTCGACCTCGTCGCCGTCGGCGCTGACCGCCACGATCCGGTCGGCGTCGCCGTCGTGGGCGATGCCCAGGTGGGCGCCGTGCTGCACCACGGCCTCACGCAGGGCCTCGATGTGGTTGGAGCCGCAGTCGTCGTTGATGTTCAGGCCGTCGGGCTCGGCGTGGATCGCGACGACCTCGGCGCCGGCCTCCCGGTAGGCGACCGGAGCCACCTCACTCGCCGCGCCGTTGGCGCAGTCGACAACGACCCTGATCCCTTCGAGCCGGTGCGGCAGTGCGCCGACCAGGTGCTGCACGTAGTGGTCCGCGCCGTCGAGCAGGTCGTGCACCCGGCCGACGCCGGCACCGATCGGGCGGTCCCAGGCGGTGGTGGCGTTCGCCTCCACCGCGGCCTCGATCTTCATCTCGATCTCGTCGGGCAGCTTGTGACCACCGGCGGCGAAGAGCTTGATGCCGTTGTCCGGCATGGGGTTGTGTGACGCGGAGAGCACCACGCCGAGGTCGGCCTTGGCCTCGGCGGTGAGGAAGGCCACGGCCGGGGTCGGCAGCACACCGACGCGTACGACGTTCGCCCCGGCACTGGTCAGCCCGGCCACGACGGCGGCCTCCAGCATCTCGCCGCTGGCCCGGGTGTCCCGGCCGACCACGGCGAGCGGCGGGTGACTGCGGTCCGTCTCGGCGAGTGTGTGCGCCGCGGCCACGGCCAGCGCCAGCGCCAACTCGGGCGTGAGATCCGCGTTCGCGCGCCCGCGTACGCCGTCCGTGCCGAACAACCGACCCATACCGGCCAACCTCCGATGAGCAACTGCCGATGAGGAGAAAGCGGAACGGCCGGCCCACCTCCCCGGTCGGGGGAGGCGGACCGGCCGTCCGTCAGAAGTACAACGCGCTGGAGAAGATCAGCGCTTCGAGTACTGGGGAGCCTTACGGGCCTTCTTGAGGCCGTACTTCTTGCTCTCCTTGACGCGGGCGTCACGGGTGAGGAAGCCGGCCTTCTTGAGGGCCGGGCGGTCGTCCGGCTCGTTGATGATCAACGCGCGGGCGATGCCCAGCCGGAGCGCACCGGCCTGGCCGGTGGTGCCGCCGCCACGCAGGTTGGCGATCACGTCGAACTGCTCGAGCTTCTCGGCGGTGACCAGCGGGTCCTTGATGAGCTGCTGGTGCACCTTGCTCGGGAAGTAGGCCTCGAGGTCCTGGCCGTTACAGGTGATCTTGCCGGTGCCCGGGACGATGCGGACCCGGACGATGGCCTCCTTGCGGCGGCCTACGGTCTGGATCGGCCGGTCACCACGGGGCGCGCGGGCGACGGGCGCCGGCGCCTCGGTGGCCTCGGGGGCTTCCGGGGCGACCTCGGTCTCGATGATGTCGGTCATGCTGCTTCCTTCGCCCGCGCTCACTGCGCGATCTGCTTGATCTCGAACGGCACCGGCTGCTGCGCGAGGTGCGGGTGCTCAGCACCGGCGTAGACCTTCAGCTTCTTGATCAGCTGACGGCCGAGCTTGTTGTGCGGGAGCATCCCCTTCACCGCCAGCTCGATGGCCCGCTCGGGGCGCTTGGTCAGCAGCTCGTCGTAGCCAACCTGCTTCAGACCACCCGGGTAACCCGAGTGGCGGTAAGCGACCTTGGTGTGGCGCTTGTTGCCGGTCAGCGCGACCTTGCCCGCGTTCACGATGACGACAAAGTCGCCCGTGTCGACGTGCGGCGCGAAAGTCGGCTTGTGCTTACCACGCAGCAACGTGGCGGCGTGGGTGGCCAGGCGGCCCAGCACGACATCAGAGGCGTCGATGACGTGCCACTGACGCTCGATCTCACCCGGCTTCGGGCTGTACGTACGCACAGGTCTACCTTGTCTCGTCGTCGGTCTGGGGTCGCGCGCCGAGGTGACCAGAGCTAGCAGGCCGGACCAGCGCGCACGAACGACCAAGCGTACCTGATAGGGCACGCCTCTGGATGTCGTACAACAGCAGGCAACGATACCCGGCGTCCCATCGGCAGGTCAAAACGGGGGTGGGCCGCCGCGCTCGGGCGCGGCGGCCGTGACCCGGCTCACACGCCGGCGAGCCGCTGGGACGACCCCGGACGACGGTAGGCGACCCAGGTCACCGCGAAGCACAGCGCGTACCAGCCGATGAACGCCAGGTAGGCGGCGTCCGCGTTGCCGGAGCTGAGGAACGACTGGCGGAAGGCGATGTTGACCAACACCCCGCCGGATGCCCCGATCGCGCCGGCGATCCCGATCAACGCGCCGGTCATCCGTCGCGCCCACCGGGCGGCGGCCTCCGGGTCGCGCGTGCCGTTGGCGACCGCCTCCGCCGCCCGGGCCCGGAAGATCGCCGGGATCATCTTGTACGTGGAGCCGTTACCGATCCCGGAGAAGACGAAGAGGGCCAGGAACCCGGCCAGGTAGAGCCCGAACGAGCGTTCGCGGGCCGCGTACAGGACCGTGCCGGCGCCGAGCGCCATCGCCACGAAGTTCCAGAAGGTCACCCGTGCCCCGCCGAGCCGGTCGGCGAAGTGCCCGCCCACCGGCCGGATCAGCGAGCCGATCAGCGGGCCGAGGAAGGTCAGCCAGGCGGCGTCGACGGGGGTGGGGAACCGGTCGGCGAACTGGAGCTGGAGCACCTGGCCGAAGGCGAAGCCGAATCCGATGAACGACCCGAAGGTGCCGATGTAGAGCAACGACATGACCCAGGTGTGCGGGTCCCGGGCCGCCTCGCGCAGCGCTCCCGGCTCGTTGCGCGCCCCGGGCACGGTGTCCAGCCAGCGGGCCGCCGCCAGCGCGGCCAGCACGATCAGCGGCAGGTAGACCGCAGGAACGAGCCGGGGGTACGCGGCGCCGGCGGTGGCCAGCACCGCCAGCCCGACAAGCTGCACGGCCGGTACGCCCAGGTTGCCGCCACCGGCGTTGAGCCCCAGGGCGCGTCCCTTGAGGTGCTGCGGGTAGAACAGGTTGATGTTCGCCATCGAGGAGGCGAAGTTGCCCCCGCCGACGCCGGTGAGGCAGGCGAGCACCATGAGGGTGGAGTAGGACACCCCCGGTTCCAGCAGGATCGTCATCGGCACCGTCGGGAGCAGCAGCAGAAGCGCGCTGATCATCGTCCAGCGCCGCCCGCCGAAGCGGGCCACCGCCAGGGTGTACGGCAGCCGCAGCACCGCGCCCAGCGCGGCCGGCACGGCGGTGAGCAGGAACTTTCCGGCCGGGTCGATGCCGTACGCGGGACCGAGGAAGAGCACGGTCACCGACCAGAGACTCCACACGGAGAAGCCGACGTGCTCGGCGAAGATCGACACCCAGAGGTTGCGGCGGGCGATCGGCGCGCCCGTCGTACGCCAGAAGTCGGGGTCCTCGGGCCGCCAGTCGTCCAACGGGCGTCGACGCCCGCGGACGGCAGGTGGGTCGGCGGTGACTGCGGTGCTGGTGAGCGTGCTCACGGCGGCTCCTCCTCGTCGATCTGACGAGGAAAAACGCTAGGAAGGCGGAGTTACCTGGCAGTGCCTGTCGTGGGTCGGCCCGGAAACGCCTGCCGCACCACGGGCCGGAGGCGTTGGTGAGGTCCCTCGAGTCAGAGCTGTTGGAGGATGCGCAGCGCGCGGCCGACCCGGAGCATCGTGTCGGTGTCGGCGACGTCCACGCACTCGGTGAACCACTTCTTCATGGGCGAGGAGATCCGGTCGGGCATCACCACGTAGGCGCCCATCGGCACGGCCAGGGGCGAGTCGCGCAGCAGCGACTCCTCGACCACCTCGACGACGATCACGATGGGCACGTCGGTGGAGTTGTAGACGTCTGAGCTGATCACCAGACCGAGGCGTTCCCGGGCGCCCTCGATGCGCCAGACCTCACCCCTGCGCAGCACGCGGCGGTTCACCGGAGAAGAGGTCGTTGACCATGCCCACCTCTCGGGCGTCGGCGAGGGCGGCGGACTCCAGGTCGAGGCCGGCGCGTCCCACGGCGGCGGCGTGCGCGGTGAAGACCTCGCGCAGCGCCTTCTCCCGGGCGGCCTGGTCCATCCACGCCGAGAGGGACAGCCCTTCGCGCTTGGCGAAGCGCCGGGCCTCCTCGATCGTCTCGTCCGTGAACGACAGCGTCACCTTGGCAGTCATGCCGGTGAGACTACCCATCGGTATGACTGCCAGTCATCCACGCGGTGGCCGGCTCGCTCCCGGGTGTCGAAACGTGCATATCGTCAGCGGGCACGTCCGCCGAACACCGCGAAACGCCACTCCTTGAAGTAGCAGTCGACGTCGACCAGGCCGGCCTCGTCGAGCCACCGGCACTGGTCGGCGACGGTCGCCGGAAGGTCGTAGCGCATGCGGCCCCGGGAGGCGGCGATCTCCTCCGGCGACGACCCCAACTCGGTGATCCGCGCCATCCACACCTCGTCGTAGCGCTGGTCGAGCGCGGGAGTCGGGCCTGCGACCTGTTCGGCGTTGACGAACACCCCACCGGGTGTCAGGGCGGCGGCGGCCCGCCGGTAGAGCGCCCGCTTGCCGTCGTCGTCCAGGTGGTGGATCGCGAGCGCGCTGACCACCGCGTCGTACCGGCCGGGGGGCAGCTCGTCGGACAGGTCCGCCCGGACGGTCCGGTGCGGCACCGAACGCGCTGACAGCTCGTCGGTGGCGCGGGCCAGCATCGCCGGCGCGGCGTCCACAAGGGTCAGCCGGACTCCGGGCACCGCCGCGGCCAGCAGGAGCGAGAGCAGCCCGGTGCCCGCACCCAGGTCCAACACCTCGGGGGTACGCCCAGCCGCCAGCGCGGCACGCAGCGGTGGCGTGGCCACCTCGACGGCCGTGCCGTAGAAGGCGTCGAAGCAGGGCACCAGCCGCCGTCGTGCCTCGTCGTAGGTGCCGGCCACCGCGTCGAAAACGTCCACCACACCCATGACGCTCTCCCATCATACGAGACAACTTTCCCACATTATAAGCGTCGTTGGGTCAATGCCGCCGACCCCGGACACGCAGAAGCCCCCGGCGCCCTCCTTGGGTTTCAGGAGCCGGGGGCCTGCTGCGTCAAACTGTTCAGGCCGGGTCGTGCGCCTTCGCCATTCCGACGAACGCCCGCCAAGCCGCTGGCCCGAAGACCAATGCCGGGCCTGCCGGGTCCTTCGAGTCCCGGACACCGACGATGCCAGGCAGGTTGTCCGCAACCTCGACGCAGTCGCCGCCATTGCCGCTGCTGCGGGTGCTCTTACGCCACTGCGCGCCGGTCAGTTCCATGTCTTCGCCATCTCCTTAAGTAGATCGACGGATTGCCAGTGGGACAACGCCTCACCGCGCACGTTCTCCCACGTTGCCAGCATCGCCGCGATGTCCTCGGCACCGGTAACGACCTGCCCCTGAAGCTGATTGTCGAGGTAGCCCGCAATCCGCTGCTCGGACCCCACGGCGATCACGAAGGGACCGTTCAGGCCAGCGTACGCGCCGACGGTAGAGGGCACGATGTGCACGCGGACGTGCGGGGCCCCGCACGCGGTGACGAGGGCCTGTACCTGCTCACGCATGGTGGCGCGTCCACCGACTGGCCGCCGTAAAACCGCTTCGTCGACAACGGCGGTGAAGTGTGGCGGGTCTTCACGGGTCAGGATGCTTTGCCGGGCGAGCCGTGAGGCCAGGTGTCGCTCGACGTCACTACGGGCGATGACGTCGGCTCCGGCGAGCACGGCGCGGGCATATGCCTCGGTCTGAAGGAGGCCGGGGAGGACGGTCGACTGAAACGACCGTAGCGAGATCGCCTCGCGCTCAATCTCTTGCCATGGTCGGAACCAAATTGGCTCGCGGCGTCTTGAAGTGTCCGGCCAGATGTCCCCTATGGGCCGTCGGAGCGCACTCGCCGCTGCCTCCCGGTGGCGGGGATGGGGAATGTGGTCGTGGTTCAGCCAGCGCGCGACCGTCTTGCGATCGACTCCAACCAGCCCTGCCAGGGACTCAATCGAATGCCCCGTCTCTGCTAGCGCGGCGCGTAGCGCATCGTTCACGACTCCCCCATCGGATGCACGGAATGTCTCGCGACCATATCGTTACGGGCTGTTCTTGTCCCATCACTGACCGCAAGGTGAGACCAGACGGCGCGGCCGGTAGGGACCCGGACCCGGCGGACGCGTTCGTATCGGGGCCGCCCCTGGCCCGTCCAGCAGATCTTGGACAGTTTCCGTTCTGAGCTAACGAAAACTTTCCAAGATCTCCATGGGTGGGCATCGCGGGGCGGCCCCTTTCCAGAGTGACGACCAAGGGGAGAGCACCGTGCCGGACAAGCCGCCGGATCGGAGACCCGCACCGAAGCCCACGCCCCGGAAGCCACACGCGGCTGACGTCCTGCACCTGACGCGTGCCGCGAGTGTGCAGTTCCTGCGCCCGATCTTCGTCCGCGTGATTCGCGTGCTCGACTGGCCGACCTACGACGGGTGGCTGTGGATTGACGCCTACGAGCTGGCCCCGAATGGCGACGCGATCGCGCGCCGGTCCCTGTTCGTGATGCCCGTGGGCCTGATCTGGGCGGACACGTCCGCCCCGGCGGCCCGTCGCTCGACCACCCGCACTCCCGTCAGGCGCGGTCCGGTGCGTGTTCGATGACCCGCCGTCCTCGCCCGCACCATCCGATGCGCCCGGCATGGCTCTGCCGCAACTGTGCCGCTGCCTGGCCGTGCCCGCCGGCACAGCTTCACCTCGCGACCGAGTTCTACGGTCACTCGATCGCCCTGGCGTTCTACCTGGCAGCGAACATGCAGGACGCGGTTGACGACCTGTACGCCCTGGGCCTTGATCCTGACCTGCGGGCACTTCACGCCCGGTTCCTGGGCTGGCTGTCGCTGTCCCGCCGACCGAACCGCGCCGACCTGGAGGGGTGACTGTCGGTCGCCGCCGTCACCTACCCGTCACGCCCGTTGCTCCCGTGCGGTGTGAGGCCCACTTGACAGGACCGAAACAGAAGGGACCCGGACTGGAAACTGCCCGGCGGCACGCTTTGCCGACATGACAGACGGTGCGCGGCCGGCAACTCGATCGGGGCGTACGCCCCGGGAGGTGGCGACGCACTGCCCGTACTGCGCTCTCCAGTGCGGCATGACCCTGCGCGAGGACGACACCGGGGTGAGCGTGCTCCCCCGCCAGTTCCCGACCAACCGGGGTGGGCTGTGCCAGAAGGGCTGGACCTCCGCCGAGCTGCTCGACCACCCGGACCGGCTGACCAGCCCGCTCGTGCGTGACACCGTCAGCGGCGAGCTGCGCCCGACGACCTGGGACGTCGCGCTGGACCGGGTCGCCACCGGCGTACGCGCCATCCAGGCCAGCTCCGGGCGGGACGCGGTCGCCGTCTTCGGCGGCGGCGGGCTGACCAACGAGAAGGCGTACGCGCTGGGGAAGTTCGCCCGGGTCGCACTGCGTACCCGCAACATCGACTACAACGGGCGGTTCTGCATGTCCTCGGCGGCCGCCGCCGGGATGCGCGCCTTCGGCATCGACCGGGGACTGCCGTTCCCCCTGTCCGACCTGGGCCGGGCCGACACGCTGCTGCTGGTCGGCGCCAATCCGGCGGAGACCATGCCGCCGCTGGTGCGCTGGCTCACCGAGCAGCGCCAACGCGGCGGGAAGCTCATCGTCGTCGACCCGCGCGTCACCGCCACCGCCCGCCAGGCCGACCTGCACCTGCAACCGCTGCCCGGCACCGACCTCGCCGTGGCCAACGCGCTGCTGCACATCGCGCTCACCGAGGGCCGGGTCGACCATGCGTACGTGGCCGAGCGCACCACCGGCTTCGACGCGGTCCGCCGCAGCGTCGCCGCCTGGTGGCCGGCCCGCGCGGAACAGCTCTCCGGGGTGCCGGTGGCCGATCTCGAGGCGACCGCCCGCGCGCTGGGCACCGGCGGCCGGGTGATCATTCTGACCGCGCGCGGGGCCGAGCAGCACGCCAAGGGCGTCGACACCGTCACCGCGTACGTCAACCTGGCCCTCGCCCTGGGCCTGCCGGGCCGACCGGGCTCCGGGTACGGCTGCCTCACCGGTCAGGGCAACGGTCAGGGCGGGCGGGAGCACGGGCAGAAGGCCGACCAGCTCCCCGGCTACCGCAGGATCGACGATCCGGCGGCCCGGGAACACGTCGCGGGCGTCTGGGGCGTACCGGCCGACGAGCTGCCCGGTCCCGGCGTGCCGGCGTACCAACTACTCGACTCGCTCGGCACCGACGACGGTCCCCGGGCGCTGCTGGTGTTCGGCTCCAACCCGGTGGTCTCGGCTCCCCGGGCCGCCCGGATCGAGGGCCGGCTACGCGACCTCGACCTGCTGGTCGTCGCCGACCTGCTGCTCTCCGAGACGGCGGCGCTGGCGGACGTGGTGCTGCCCACCGCGCAGTGGGCCGAGGAGGACGGCACGATGACCAACCTGGAGGGTCGGGTGCTGCGTCGGCGCGCGCTGCGCCCCCCGCCGCCGGACGTCCGCACCGACCTGGCCATCCTCGCCGACCTGGCGGGACGGTTGGGCGACGCCGAGACGGCGGCGGCGCGGTTCCCGACCGACCCGGCCACCGTCTTCGGCGAGCTGCGCCGCGCCTCCGCGGGCGGCATCGCCGACTACGCCGGCATCACCTGGGAGCGCATCGACGAAGCCGACGGCGTCCACTGGCCGTGTCCCAGCGCGGACGGGCGGGACACGCCACGACTCTTCGCCGACAGGTTCGCCACCCCGGACGGCCGGGCCCGGTTCCACCCCGTCGACCACCGGCCGGCCGCCGAGGAGGTGTGCGCCACGTATCCGCTGCACTTCACCACCGGCCGGGTGCTGGCCCAGTACCAGTCCGGCACGCAGACCCGCCGCGTACCGGCGCTGCGTCGCGCCGCGGCCGAGGCGTTCGTCGAGCTGCACCCCGACCTGGCCGCCCGGTTGGGCATCGACGACGGCGACCCGGTGCGGGTCACGTCCCGCCGGGGCGAGCTGCGCGCCCCGGCCCGGCTCAGCCCGGGTATCCGGCCGGACACGGTCTTCGCGCCGTTCCACTGGCCGGGCGCCGGGCGGGCCAACTCGGTGACCAACGACGCGGTGGACCCGATCTCCGGGATGCCCGAGTTCAAGATCTGCGCGGTCCGGGTGGAGAAGGCATGACCGCCCGGGTGGTGATCGTCGGCAACGGCATGGCCGGCGCCCGGCTCGCGACCGAGCTGCACGCCCGCGGGGACGAGCGCAAGGTCACCGTCCTCGGGGCGGAACCGCACCGCGCGTACAACCGGATCATGCTGTCCACGCTGCTGGCTGGCCGCATCGACGAACCGGACGTGGAGCTGACCGAGGCCGCCGGGCACGGCATCGACCTGCGCTCGGGCGTGACGGTCGCCGCCGTGGACCGGTCGGCCCGTGAGGTCCGCACAGCTGACGGCGAACGGATCGCCTACGACCACCTGGTGCTGGCCACCGGCGCGCGGGCGGTGGTGCCGCCCCTGCCCGGCCTCGACCCGGCCGACCTGCCCCGGCGGGTCGTCCCCTTCCGCACCCTGGACGACTGCCGCCGCATCCTGGCCGTGGCGCGCGACGCACGCTCCGCGATCGTGCTCGGCGGCGGGCTGCTCGGGTTGGAGGCCGCCCGGGGCCTGGCCACGCGAGGGCTGGCCACCACCGTGGTGCACCCGACCAACCACCTCATGGAACGGCAGCTCGATCCGGCGGCCGGCACGGTGCTGGCCGGTACGCTCGCCGGGCTCGGCGTCACCATCCAGCTCGGAGTGCCCGCCACCGGGGTCGCGGCGGACGACAGCGGCGTCCGACTCGACCTGGCCGACGGCCGGTCGCTGCCCGCCGACCTGCTGGTGCTCTCCTGCGGGGTACGCCCGGACACCGCCCTCGCGCAGGCCGCCGGGCTGACCGTGCGGCGCGGCGTGGTGGTGGACGACCGGCTGCGCACCAACGACCGGTCCATCTCGGCGCTCGGCGACTGCGCCCAACACGACGGGACGCTCACCGGACTGGTCGCCCCCGCGTGGGCCCAGGCACGGGTGCTCGCCGACGTGTTGACCGGCACGGACCCGCTCGCCCGGTACCGGCCCCGCCCGGTGGTGACCCGGCTCAAGGCGGCCGGGATCGACCTGGCCGCGATGGGCGAGGCGGTCGGCGGCGCGCCGGGCGAGGAGCTGACGTTCACCGACCCGACCCGGGGCACGTACGCCCGGCTGCGCATCCGTGACGAGCGGTTGATCGGCGCGATCCTGCTCGGCGACAACCCGGCGATCGGCACGGTGATCCAACTCTTCGACCGGGGTCACCCGGTACCGGCCGACCGGCGGGCCCTCCTGCTCGGCCGGGCGCTCGGCGGGGCCGTCTCGACGCCGAGCGCGTCACCGGCGCTGATGCCGGACGCGGCCGTCGTCTGCCAGTGCAACACCGTGACCAAAGGCGCGCTGGTGCGCTGCTGGCGCTCCGGCGCGCGGACGGTCGACGCGGTGGTGGCGGGCACCCGGGCCGGCACGGGATGCGGCGGATGCCGCGACGCGGTCGGCGGCATCGTCGACTGGCTGTCCGAAGCGGAATCGGTGGAGGTGACGCGATGAGCGGCGCGGACCTGGTCGTCGTCGGCAACGGCATGGTGGGGCAACGCTTCGTCGACGCACTGCGCGCCCGTGACCCGCAGGGCCACTGGCGGGTCACGGTACTGGCCGAGGAGAGGCGTCCGGCGTACGACCGGGTGCGGCTCTCGGCGTACTTCGACGGGGTGAGCGAAGAGGAACTGAACGTGCACACCCCGGACGACGGGGTGCGGCTGCGCCTCGGTGAGCCGGCCACCGCCATCGACCGGGAACGGCAGGTGGTGAGCACCGCTGAGGGCAACTACCACTACGACGCGCTGGTGCTGGCCACCGGGTCGTACCCGTTCGTGCCGCCGGTGCCCGGGGCCGACCTGCCCGGCGTCTTCGTCTACCGGACGCTCGACGACCTGGCGGCGATCCGGACGTACGCCGCCGGTCGGCGGGTCGGCGCGGTGATCGGCGGCGGGCTGCTCGGGCTGGAGGCGGCGAACGCCCTGCGCCTGCTCGGCCTCAGCACCGACGTGGTCGAGTTCGCGCCCCGGCTGATGCCGGTGCAGGTGGACCAGGCCGGCGGCGCGATGCTGCGCCGCTACGTCCAGGACCTGGGTGTGCGTACCCACCTCGGGGTCGCCACCACGGCGATCCGCGCGGGGGCCGACGGCGCGGTGGCCGCGTTGGAGCTGTCCGACGGCCGGGTGGTCGACGCCGAACTGGTCGTGGTGGCCGCCGGCATCCGGCCCCGCGACGAGCTGGCGCGGGCCGCCGGCCTGCCGTTGGGTCCGCGCGGTGGGGTGCTGGTCGACGAGACCTGCCGCACGGCCGACGAGCGGGTCTGGGCCGTCGGCGAGTGCGCGGCGGTCGACGGCACCTGTCACGGCCTGGTGGCACCGGGGTACGCGACGGCCGAGGTGGTCGCCGACCGGCTGGTCGGCGGCGCGGCGACGTTCCCGGGTGCGGACACCGCCACGAAGCTGAAGCTGCTCGGGGTGGACGTGGCGTCGTTCGGCGACGCCCACGGCACCACTGAGGGCTGCCTGGATGTCACGTTCACCGACCCGGCCACCCGCGTGTACGCCAAGCTGGTCCTCTCCGACGACGCGCACACCCTGCTCGGTGGGGTGCTGGTGGGCGACGCCAGCGCGTACCCGACGCTGCGGGCCAGCGTGGGTGGCCCGCTGCCGGCCGCGCCGCTGGCCCTGCTCGCTCCCGACGGCGGCGGCGCGGACGCCGGGACGCTGCCCGCCACCGCGCAGGTCTGCTCCTGCAACGCGGTGACCCGGGGCGACGTGGACGCCGCGATCGCCGGTGGCTGTTCGGACGTACCGGCGCTGAAGGCGTGCACCAGGGCGGGCACGAGCTGCGGCTCCTGCGTGCCGATGCTCAAGCAGCTCCTCGACGCGGCCGGGGTGGCACAGTCCACGGCGCTGTGCGAGCACTTCGACGTGAGCCGCCGCGAGCTGTTCGAGATCGTGCGCGTACGCGGCATCCGCACCTTCTCCCGGCTGGTCGCCGAGCACGGCCGGGGACGCGGCTGCGACATCTGCAAGCCGGTGGTGGCCTCGATCCTCGCCTCGCTGGGCAACGGGCACGTGCTCGACGGCGAGCAGGCGTCGTTGCAGGACACCAACGATCACTTCCTGGCCAACCTGCAGCGCGACGGCAGTTACTCGGTGGTGCCCCGCATCCCCGGCGGCGAGATCACCCCGGAGAAGCTGATCGTGATCGGCGAGGTGGCCCGGGACTTCCAGCTCTACACGAAGATCACCGGTGGGCAGCGGATCGACCTGTTCGGGGCGCGGGTGGAACAGCTACCGCAGATCTGGCGACGCCTGGTCGACGCCGGCTTCGAGTCCGGCCACGCGTACGGCAAGGCGCTGCGCACGGTGAAGTCCTGCGTCGGCGAGACCTGGTGCCGG
Organism: Micromonospora sp. DT44; assembly: GCF_049841635.1. Classification (NCBI taxonomy): domain Bacteria; kingdom Bacillati; phylum Actinomycetota; class Actinomycetes; order Micromonosporales; family Micromonosporaceae; genus Micromonospora; species Micromonospora sp. DT44. The sequence continues at coordinate 102,725 of NZ_JBNCKS010000002.1, forward strand.
TACGGCGTACAGGACTCGGTGGGGTTGGCCGTGGCGCTGGAGCTGCGCTATCGCGGGCTGCGCGCCCCGCACAAGCTCAAGTCGGCGGTCTCCGGCTGCGCCCGCGAGTGCGCCGAGGCGCGTAGCAAGGACTTCGGCATCATTGCCACCGAGACCGGCTGGAACCTCTACGTCGGCGGCAACGGCGGCTTCCGGCCCCGGCACGCCGACCTGTTCGCCACTGATCTGTCAACAGACGAACTGGTCACGCTCATCGACCGCTTCCTCATCTATTACATCCGCACCGCCGACCGGCTGCAACGCACGGCCGGCTGGATCGAGGCCATGGACGGCGGCCTGGACCACCTGCGGGCCGTGATCGTGGACGACTCGCTCGGCATCTGCGCCGACCTCGACGCGGCCATGGCACGGCACGTGACGTCGTACTCGGACGAGTGGCGCGACGTGCTGGACGATCCGGAGCGGTTGCGCCGCTACACCTCCTTCGTCAACGCCCCCGACGTGCCCGACCCGTCGATCACCTTCGCCGTGGAGCGTGGCCAGCCGGTGCCGGCTCGCGGCGGCACCCCATCCGACGGCCACGGCCGCCGTCCCGTCACGCTCGGCCTTCCGGAGGTACGGCGATGAGCATCACGATGACCACACACGCCTGGACGGCGGTCTGCCGCCTCGACCGGCTGGAACCGGAGCGCGGCGTCGCCGCCCTGGTCGACGGTGTGCAGGTGGCTCTCTTCCACACCGCGGACGGGCTGTTCGCGATCGACAACCGCGACCCGGTCACCGGCGCGTACGTGCTGTCCCGGGGCATCGTCGGCAGCCGTGGCGGCGTGCCGACGGTCGCGTCGCCGCTGCACAAGCAGGTGTACGACCTGCGCACCGGCGAATGCCTCGACCTGCCCGGGGTGACCGTGGCCCGGCACGAAACGCGCTGCCACGACGGGATCGTCGAAGTGCGGTTGCGACAGGAGGACTGATGCGGGAAGAACTGGCCGGCTTCACCATCGGGGTGACCGCCGACCGGCGGCGCGACGAATTGGCCGCGCTGCTCGAACGCCGGGGCGCACGCGTGGTGCTCGCCCCGGCGCTGCGGATCGTGCCGCTGTCCGACGACAGCGAACTGCGCGAAGCGACCCGCGCGTGCCTCGACCAGCCACCCGACATCCTGATGGCCAACACCGGCATCGGAATGCGCGGGTGGCTGGAGGCGGCCGAGGGCTGGGGGCTGGCCGAGCCGCTGCGTTCGGTACTCGCCAGCTCGTACGTCGTCGCCCGGGGTCCCAAGGCGCGCGGCGCGATCCGTGCGGCCGGCCTGCACGACCAGTGGTCACCGGCTTCGGAGAGCTGCGACGAGGTGGTCGACCACCTGCGTCGGCGCGGGGTGGCCGGGCAGGTGATCGCCATGCAGCTACACGGTGAGCGGCAGCCCGAGTGCACCCTCGCGCTAGAAGCGGCCGGTGCCACGGTGATCGAGGTGCCGGTCTACCGCTGGGCGCCACCGACGGATCCTGCTCCGCTGCACCGGCTGATCGACCTGATCGCCGGCCGGCTGGTGGACGCGGTGACGTTCACCTCCGCGCCGGCGGTCGAGGCGCTGCTGCGGGCGGCCGGCGACCGTACCGACGCGGTGGTGTCCGCGTTCCGCGCCGATGTGCTGGCCTGTTGCGTCGGCGCGGTGACCGCCGAGCCGTTGCTCCGGCTCGGTGTGCCGGTGAGCGCGCCCGGCCGCGCCCGGCTGGGTGCCCTGGTCCGCACCATCGTCGACGAGCTGCCCCGCCGGACCGTGACGTTCAAGGCCGGCGGCCACCTGCTCACGTTGCGCGGGCACGCCGCGGTGATCGACGGCGACCTGCGGCCCCTCGCCCCCGCGCCGATGGCGGTGCTGCGGGCGCTGGCGCAGTCCCCGGGCCGGGTGTTGTCGCGTACCGCCCTGCTGCGGACCCTGCCCCGGGGCGCGGACGAGCACGCCGTGGAGATGGCGGTGGCCCGGCTGCGTGCCGGTCTTCGCGCGCCCCGGGTGGTGCAGACCGTGGTGAAGCGCGGCTACCGGCTCCGGGTCGACTGAAACGCGCCACGGCCGGCTGTCGCCAGCCGGCCGTGACCCGCCGGTTGTGCAGCCGGCCGTGACCGTACGGTTCAGCCGACCGGCGTGGGGAAGCCCCGGCCGTGCTCCGCCTGGAGGCGGAGCATGGCGTGCTCGACCACCGTCACCAGCACCTGCTTGACCGAGTCCCGCTGCCGGGCGTCGGTCATGACCAGCGGCACCTGCGGCGAGATGGCCAGCGCCTCGCGGATCTCCTCCAGCTCGTACTGGGGAGAACCGTCGAAGTTGTTCAGCGCCACCACGTACGGCAGGTTCCGGTTCTCGAAGTAGTCCAGCGGGGCGAACGCGTCCGTGATCCGGCGGGTGTCCACCAGGACGGCGGCGCCCACCGCCCCTCGGATGATCTCGTCCCACATGAACCAGAAGCGGGTCTGACCCGGCGTACCGAACAGGTACAGGATCAGGTCCTGGGCCATGGTGATACGGCCGAAGTCCATGGCGACCGTAGTGGTCTCCTTGCCGGGCACCTTCGACGGGTCGTCGATGCCGACGCCGGCCGCGGTCATCACCGCCTCGGTCGTCAACGGCGTGATCTCGGAGATCGAGCCGACCAGGGTCGTCTTACCGACGCCGAAACCGCCCGCGACGACGATCTTCGCGGAGACGATTCCCCGGCTCGGCTGCCGCCCCCCAGCGGGGTCATAGCCTGCGAAGTCCACTTAGCACCCTTCCAAGCAGTTCCATCCGCTCCTCGAACCCCTCGGCGGGAGCAGCAGCGTGTAACGTCAGCAGGCTCTCGGCCACCATGTCGGCGACCAGCACCCGGGCGACGCCCAGCGGCATCCGGGTGTACGCGGCGATCTCCGCCAGCGACTGTGCACGGCCCTCGCAGACCGTGGCGATTCGGTGCTTGTCGTGCCCCGCGAAACGGGACTCGGCAACCTGGGTGGGAGAGGAGGTGAGGACCGCCTCGAGGGCGATGTCCTGCCGGGGCTCGGTACGACCACGGGTGACCGCGTACGGACGTACCAACGCGCCACGCGGGTCAACGCGTCGTTGGTCCATCCCCGATCACCTCCTCGTCTCCCGCGGAGCCGGTACAGACCGCCTCCCCTCCCTGCTCCGGCGCGCGGTCCGCGCGCCGGACTGTGGCGCTACGAACGCACCGCGTCGCGGGGCAGCGGCACCAGAGCGGCGCCCACCCGTTCCACCAGCAGCGCCATCTCGTAGCCCACCTGGCCCACGTCGCAGCTCCGCGCGGCCAGCACGGCCATCGACGAACCGTCGCTGATCGACATGAGGAACAGGTAACCGCTGTCCATCTCGATGACGGTCTGCAACACACCGCCCGCGCTGAACATCCGGGCCGCGCCCTCGGTCAGGCTCACCACGCCGGAGGTGATCGCGGCGAGCTGGTCGGCCCGGTCCCCCGGCAGGTCCCGGGAGGACGCGAGCAGCCGCCCGTCGGCGGACACCGCCACCACGTGGGCGATACCGGCCACGCTGTCGGCGAAGTTGGTGAGCAGCCAACCCATGTCCTGCATGGCAGCTGGCCTGTTCATCGGCTCTCCTTGGTCGAGGTGCTGTTCAGGTCCGTACCAGCCGTCCTACCGCGCTGCACGCCACGGTGGTAGGCCGACAACAGGCCGCGTACTTCGTCGGGCGTCCGCCGGCTGCGGTCCCGACCAGCCTTCGGTTCGATACCGCCCGGCACGAGCTGCGCCTGCGGCACCCGCTTCGGCAGACCCGAGCGGGTGGTGCCGGCAGGGGCCGGCTCGGCGGCCCGGCTGGCCAGCGTCCACCCCTCGTCGGCAGCCGTCCGCCAGGCGTCCGGGTCCGGAGCCGGCGGCGCGGCGGCGGGCGCGGGAGCCGCGACGGGGGCCGCTGGGGCGGCCGGGGCGGCCGGGGCGGCCGGCGGCGGGGCGTAGGACGGCGGTGGCGTCGGCGTCGAGGCGGTACGACCGCTGGTCTTCGCGGTGCCGAATCCGTCCATGCTTCCCATGCTCTGCGCTCCGGTGCCCTCGGAACTGCCCGGGGTCCGGGTGGGCAGCGGCGGTCGGGCCGGCGCGGTCGCGGTGCTCGACGGGCCACGGTTGGTCACCCGCTGGCCGGTGTCGGCGGGCGGAGGCGGCGTGTCGAACTGCGGCCGGGTGAAGATCGCGGTGGCGTCGTCACCGTGCGACCGGAACCAGACCGCCTCCATCTCCCGGAAGATCGGCGCTTCGGCGGGAAACTCCGGCCGGGTGCTGACCGGCGCGGGCGGCGTCGGCGGCGCGACCGGAGCGGCGGGCTGCACGGGCGGGAGCGGCACCGCGGGCGGCGCCGGCGGTGCGACCGCGCCCGGCCCGGCGACCGGACCGACCGGCAGCACCGGCGCGCTCCGGGCGTCCGTGGTGTCGGCCGCCGAGCCCCGCCGGGGCAGCGCGTCGATGGTCGGGTACGCCACGGTGGGGCTGCCCGCCGAGGTGCCGTTGCCGTTGCCGTACGACGGTCGCGCGGGCGGCGCCGGAGCGGCCGGCGCGGCGGCGGGCGGCACCGTCGGACGCGCACCGGTGTATCCGCCGGCCTGCACGGCCGGGGTGGTGTCCCGCGTGTCGAGTGGGGACTGCCACTGCGCGGGTGCCGGGGCGTTGCTCCGCCACTGGTCCGGCAGCGTGGCCGCCGAGGTGGTCGCGCCGGCGTACGACTCGGCGTGGCCGACCGGGGTGAGCGGCGTCTGCTCGACGGCCATCGGCTGACGCGGACGGGGGAGCGCCTGCTCGCGTCCCCGGCTGCTGGGCAGGATCACGGTGGCGGCGGGCAGCGTCACCTGGGCGACCGTGCCGCCCTCGACGTTGCGGCGCAGCTCCACCCGGATGCCGTAGCGGGACGCGAGGCGGCTCACCACGGCCAGACCCATCAGCCGGAAGGCTGCGACGTCCACGCTCGGCGGGGCGGCCAGCCGACGGTTGAGCGAGTCGAGCTGCTCGTCGGTGAGGCCGAGCCCACGATCCTCGATCTGGATCAGCACATAGTCGCGGATGCGGCGACCGTCGGCGACGACCGTCGTGTTCGGCGGCGAGAACCGGGTGGCGTTGTCGAGCAGTTCGGCGACGAGGCGTACGACGTCGTTGACCGCGTGCGCGGCCACCGAGATGTCGGTGTCGACGGTGCCGAACTCGATGCGGTTGTACAGCTCGACCTCGGACTGGGCGGCGCGCAGCACGTCGACGACGAGCGCGTCCTCGCGGCGCGGTACGACCGAGTCCGCGCCGGCCAGGACCAGCAGGTTCTCGTCGTTGCGGCGCATTCGGGTAGCCAGGTGGTCCAACTCGAAGAGCTGGGCCAGCCGCTTCGGGTCCTCCTCGCCACGCTCGATCGCGTCCAGCTCGCCGATCATCCGGTCGACCAGGGTCTGACTACGGCGGGCCAGGTTGAGGAACATCGCCGAGACGCTGGTGCGCAGCGCGGCCTGTTCGGCCGCGACCCGTACCGCCTCCCGGTGGACGACGTTGAAGGCCGACGCCACCTGGCCGACCTCGTCGCGGCTGTTGAGCTGGATCGGGTCCCGGACCTGCCGGACGATCTCGTCCACACCGCCGTCGCCGACGCTGCCCATGTTCTGCAGTCGCTGCACGGCGTCCGGCAGGTCGTGGTTGGCCACCGAGAGCGCGCCCTCGCGCAGGCGGCGCAGCGAGTGGTTCAGCGACCGGGCCAGCACCACGGCCAGCGACACGGCGATGATCAGGGTGAGCAGCACCAGGATCGACTCGACCACGGCCTGCCGGATGACGTCCGAGCGTGCCTCGTCGGCCTGGGCGAGCAGCCGGTCCTGCAGTTGGATCTCGGCCCAACGCATCAGGTCGTTGACCGCGCCGATGGCCGCGGTGGCGTCCTGCGCGCTCACCAGGGCGCGCTGCCCGACGGAGCGGGTGATGTCGGTGGCGACCCGGTCGGAGAGGCCGACGGCGTCACCGGAGACGGTGCTGTCGACCAGGGCCCGCTGCACGGGGTCGGCGGCGAGCGAGAAGGAGACCAGCGCCTCCTGCTGGCTGGTCAGCGTGGCCACGAAGGACGAGAACTGCTCCGGGTCGAGCTGGCCGGCGGTCAGCGCGGTGAAGGCGACCGCCTCCTCCTCGGCGACGGACGCCTTGGCGCGGGCGAAGGCGGCGACCGCGCGGCGGCTGTCCGCCAGGCTCTCGTCGCCGGGTAGCTGGGCCAGCCCGTCGCCGTAGCTGATCAGGTCGGTGAGGATGACGCCGTAGCGCAGAACCGCCTCGGCGACCGCCATCTGCCGGCGGTCCAGCACCTCCTGGCGGGTGCCGTCCAGGGTGGCCAGGTGGTCGTCGATCGCTGCCAGCCGGTCCCGCACCGCCGCCGGCACCTCGCCGATCCGGTTCCGCTCGGCGCGGTACTCGTCCACCCGCTGCTGCGTCTGGCGTACCCGCAGGTTGTACGCGTCGGCCGGCTGCTGCGGAGTGGCCAGGTAGGCCGCCGCCGCCATCCGCTCGGCCTGCAGATCCTGGGTCAGCGCGCTGACGTCGATAGCGAGCGCGGTGAGCGACCGGGCCCGGGTGGCGTCGTAGGCGCCCTCGCCGATCGAGATGAGCCGGACGGTGGCGAGCGCGATCACCGCAGCCACCGGAACGACCAGGATCAGCGCCAGTTTGGACCGGATCCGGGCGTCCCGCAGCCTCGGCATGCGCCGGCGCGTACGCCCGGTATCGCCGCCAATCGCGGGCAGGGTCGTCGGTCCGGTGCTCACGACATCGCCTCCGTCGTTTCTTCCCCGCCTGACCCGCCGAGCCGTGCCGGGAGCGGAGGGGACCACGCGCGGCACGGCCGCGATTTCATCAGAGAAGATCGTGTTTGGGAAGCCGCAGTGAGGTAGGAAACGGTCGGACGGCGCGGAACCCTTGATCCGGTCAACTGATACCTTCATTTCCGCAAGCCCCTGATCAGGGCATGTAACTCCAGAGTGGTCACGCGTGCATGCAAAGTGAGGTTTTGCAAACATTGCGTTACCCCAGCATGTGGGATGACCGTCCCGAAAATGCAACCGGGGTCCGCGCTTGACCACAGCGCCGGCCATTGGCAAGGTTTTGCAGGCTTCGCGCACACACCGTACGGCAGAGGAGATCCCGTCCTCCACTGAGGACGGATTAGCGGCGGTGACCGGGCAGCGCCCGCGCCCGCACCTGGAGGACTGAGTTGAGCCCCATCCGCTCCGCGACCATCGCGGCGCTCGCATCGGCCCTCGTGGCCACCACGCTCACCGGCTGCCAGTTCGGCGAAGCGGAGCAGGACACGAGTCCGATCGTGATCGCCGCCGACCTCGAGCTCTCCGGTGCCGCGGCACCAATGGGCCGGGCATACCAGCGCGCACTGGAACTCAAGAGAGACCAGGTGAACTCCTCCGGAGCACTGAACGGCCGGAAGATCGACCTTAGGATCAAGGACAACCGTTCCGACGCTGCCGAGTCACTGCGGAACATCGCGGACTTCAGCAGCGATTCCCGGGTCAGCGCGATCGTCATGGGCGGTTGTAGCGAATGCGCGGTCGGCGCGGTCGGCGTCATCAACGAGAAGCGGATTCCCACCATTGCGCTGGCCGCTTCGGGGGCGATCTCGAGCCCGGTCGCCGACCGGCGCTACGTGTTCAAGCTGGGCCCGAACGCGGCCGACAGCGCCTCCGCGCTCACCACCGAACTGCGTCGCAAGAACGTCCGCAAGGTCGCCCTGCTCGCCAGTAACGACGACTACGGCCGCGAGGGTGTCCTCGCGCTGCGCCGCGAACTGGGCAAGACCACCATCAAGGTGGCCGGCGAGGAATCGGTGAAGAACACCGACACCGAGGTCGGCCAGCAGGTCGGCAAGCTCGTCAAGCTCAAGCCCGACGCGCTGGTCGTCTGGACCCCGCCGGAGCAGGCCGCGCTCGCCGCGACCAGCGCCCAGCAGGCCTCGTTCCGTGGGTCGCTCTTCTTCGACGCGGGAGCGGCCGGTGACCTCTTCCTCGGCGCGGCGGCCCGGGCCACCGAGAAGGCCACGATGGTCTTCACCCAGACCATGGTCATCGACGACGTGATCGCCACCACGCCGGCGAAGGCGGCCCGGCGGCAGTGGTTCCAGGACTACACGGCCCGCTTCGGCGGCTACAACGGCTCCTCCTCCTTCGCCGCCGACGCGATCCAGTTGATCGCCGACGCCGAACTGCGGGCCGGCGGCCCGGCGGGGAAGGTCGACCGGGACGGCATCCGGGACGTGTTGGAGACGTCCCAGATCGACGGCCTCTCCGGCCCGATCCGCATGACGCCCGACAACCACTCGGGGCTCATGCCGCAGGCGCTCACCACGCTCGTCGCGCGCAACGGCCGCTGGCGGTTGGCGGGATAGCTCGTCTCCAGGTTGGGGGTGGTGGCCTACCGTGCCCGGCTCCGGGCGGTCAGGCTTGATCCCTGCGCCGGGCACGGTAGGCCACCACCCCTTTCGTGTCACCGTCAGCGAAAGAGCCGGCCTCCTCGGGAGGCCGGCTCTCGCAATTCAAAAGGAGTACGAGTTGGGCCGGGTCGGCGAGCGCCGCGTAGCCGACGGCGAGGGTGATCCCGTTCCCGCACGAGCATTCGTGACCAGGGCATGCCGAAAGCCCACGAATCGAGGGCCTTCGTGTGGTGCTGAGTCAGGAGACGGGGCCGATAGCCTTCGCCAGGTCGACGAAGCCCTGCCACTGCGAGGGCCCGAAGGTCAGAGTTGCGCCGTCGCGGTCCTTGGTGTCACGGACGAGAACGACGCCGGGAAGATTGTCGGCGACCTCGACGCAGTTCCCGCCGTTGCTGCCGCTCTTGGTGCTCTTGCGCCACTGCGCGCCGGTCATGTCCATGATGCTGCCGCTTTCCTGATCAGGTCGAGTGAAAGGGCCCGGGGTAGGGCGTAGCCAACTATGCGCGCCCACCTGCGGCCCAGGGTAGCAATTTCCGCCGTATCCTCGATTATCTGTGCCCTCACCTGACCGTCCTGGTGGGCGAGCTGCGTGCCGTCGAGCATCTCGGCCATGACGAACGGGCCGCCCATCCCGAGGTACATCGGTGTCGCGGCCGGAACGACGTGCACCTGAACATGCGTCAGCTCAGCGCACTTAGCGATGTACTCGCACTGTTCGCGCATCAGCGCACCATCGCGCCCCACCCGCCGCCGGAGGACCGCCTCGTCTATGACCGCGACGATCAGGGGCGGCCGAGAGCGATGGAGGATCGTTTGCCGGTGCACCCGAGCCGCCGCCTGCTCGCCGACCTCCTCCTCCGTCAACGACTCCATCGCCAGCGTTGCCCGCGCATACGCCTCGGTTTGCAGGAGTCCGGGCACCCATGCCAGCTCGAAGCTTCGCAGCGCGATCGCCTCCCGCTCGATGTCGACCCATGGCCGAAACCACGAAGGTTCCCGACGTTTCAAAACGTCCGGCCAGAGCTCTGTTTCTTCGCGACCGAGTAGCGCGGCAACCTTCGCGCGGTGGCGGGTCTGCGGGATGCTCCCCGGGTTCGCCCACTTGGCGGCGGTCTTGGGGTCGACGCCGATCTGAGCTGCGAGGCTGTCTGCTGTCTCGCCCGTGGCAGACATGGCCTCGATTACGGCGTGGTTCATCCGCCACCTCCCCGAAACGTCGTGAACGTCTAAAGGAGATAGTGCTACGCAGTGTGTTCGTCGCGCAACAGTCGGCAAAGTGCCTTCTAGACGGCGCGTCCGGTGGAGGGCCCGAACCCGGCGGACGCGTTCGTACCGGGGCCGCCCTGTCCGGCGAGCACTTACGGGGCGGCCCCTTCCCAAGACGACAGCGCGAAGGAGGCATCGTGCGCTTCACGTTCTGGCGCGGCAAACCGGTCCCGAAGGCTGCGCCGCGGCTTCCGGCCTGGGTCACGGCGCACACCGAAGCGTTCCGGGTTGACGAGGTCGGTCGGGTGGGTCGCCTGACCCTGGCCCAGGAGTTCCGGGCGAACGGGGGTCAGGAATGATCTCCGCGCAGGTTTCCGTCCCCGAGCGCGGTCCGGTCGCGGACCGCCCGCGCCGGCACGGCCAGGCCCCACCGCACACGCCGCTACGCCCACATTGGGCATGCCGCGCCGACGGTCAACCGTGGCCGTGCGCGACCGCGCGACTCATGCTCAAAGCCGAGTACGAGAACAAGCTGCCGAGCCTGTCGATCTACCTGGCCGGGCTGCTGTACGAGGCGATGCGCGACTTCTACCACCTCAACCCGCACGACGGGCCGAGCCCTCGCGCCCTGTACGACCGGTTCGTGGGATGGGGACCGTTCCGCAGACCGATCGTCGAAGATCCGCGTTGACACGCCTCCCACCACGGCGGCGTGCCGCTGCACCCGCCATTGCCGGCAATCTTGGACAGTTTCCGTTAGCTGATAACGAAAACTGTCCAAGATCTACGCGTGCCACCTGCCTTTGGCGTGTCGGACGGGGTCAGCGGCTGCTGGTGGTTTCTCGTACCCAGGGCAGCGCGATCCGCTCGACGAGCACGAGCGCGGAGTAGAGCAGGATGCTGACCAGGGCCACCAGCATGATCGCCGCCCAGGCGGTGGCGGTGTCGCCGACGCCCGCGTACTGGGTGATCACATAGCCCAGGCCCTTCTCCCCGGCCTGGAACTCGCCGATCACCGCGCCGATGGCCGCCAACGGCATGGCCACCTTGAGCCCGACGAAGATCTGCGGCAGCGCCGCCGGGAACCGCACCTTGCGGAACGCCTGCCAACGGGAGGCGTTCCACGACCGGACCAGCTCGGCCAGGTCGGCCGGCGTGGTGGTCAACCCCGTCGCGGTGGACAGCACGATGGGGAAGAAGCAGAGCAGGAACACCATGGTCAGGATCGGCTTCTGCCCCCAGCCCAGCGCCACCACCAGCAGCGGGCCCAGAGTGATCTTCGGCACGGCGTTGACCGCGACCAGCAGCGGCGTGAACATCCGCTCGACCGTGTGGGAGCTGGCCAGGGAGAGTCCGATCAGGACACCGGCGGCGGCCGACAGGACGAACCCGATCAGGATCTCCAGCAGGGTGGCCCAGGTGTGCTCCAGCATCTGGGCGGGCTTGTCGACGAACGCGCTGAGCACGTCCCCCGGCGGCGGCAGGGCGGCCGGGTGGACCAGCTCCAGCCGGGCGACCAGCCACCACACGGCCAGGGCGACCACGAGACCGGCCGCGGGCAGCAGCGCCGCCCCGGTCCCCGCGCGCAGGCCGGCGCCCCGACCCGCCCGACGCGCCGGGCGGTCGGCGCCCGAGGGTGCGGGCACCGTCACCGCCGGCTCGGCAGAGCGGACGTCGGTCATCTTGACCTCCTCGTTGTTCGCCAGCCCCGCAAGGGCCGACAAGATTCACCGGCCCCGAGGGCCGACAAGCGACGGGGGTACGCCCCACCGGAGACCGGTGGAACGTACCCCCTGGTGACGACCGGACGATCAGGCCTTCGGCGCGAGGCTGAAGTCGATGATCTGCTCGGGGGTGATGTTCTGCTTGAGCGCGCCCGCGCCCTGCAGGATCGCGATGCTCTTCGCCACCCGGCCGCTGTCCAGCGTGCCGATCGCGGTGCCGGAGTTGCCGGAGCGCACGTACGCGGCCATCAGGTCCAGCTCGGCGGCGGCGGCCACCGGGTTGGCGGCGTCGACGTTCTTCTTCAGGATCTCGCCGGCCTCCTTGGAGTTCGCCAGGCTGTACTCGAGGCCCTTGAGCAGCGCCGCGGTGAACCGCTTCACCATCTCGGGCTTCTCCTTGGCGGTCTTGCTGGAGGTGATCAGCACGTTGCCGTAGAGGTCCTGCATCACGTTGCTGTACGGCAGCATGACGGCCTTCTTCTTGGAGACCGCCTCGATCGTCGGCTGACCGACGACGAACTGGCCGATGCCGTCCACCGAGCCGGAGGCCAGCGTGCCGATCAGCGCCTGCGCCTCACCGTTGACCCAGGTCACCTTGCTGGCGTCCACACCGGCGAGCCGGGCGTACGTCGGGAACAGGTTGCGCACCACGGAACCGGGGGTGTCGGCGAGCTTCTTGCCCTCCAGGTCCTTGGGCGAGTTGATGTTCTTGCCCTCGACGGTGGCGATGCCCGCCATCGTGCGCTGCTGGATCGCGGCCACGGCGGTGAAGTCCTTCGCCTGACCGTTGCCGAGCTGGAGCAGACCACCGGTGAGGTCGATCGGCCCGAAGTCCGCCTGGCCGCCGACGACCGTCTGGATCACGCCGCCGGTGCCCTGGCCGGCCTTGATCTCGACGTCGAAGCCGGCCTCCTTGAAGAAGCCCTTGTCCTTCGCCACCCAGGCGTAGGAGTCACGGCCGAAGTTGCCGAAGGAGGTGAGGTAGGTCACCTTCTCCAGTGCTCCGTCTTTGCCACCCTTGGCGTCGTCGGACGAGTCCGACCCGCTGCTGCAGGCGGAGACGAGGGCGAGGGCGGTGGCCAGCGCGGCCGTAACGACCGTACGGGTCAGCCTTCTCATCAGTAGCACCATGTCCTTTCCGACCGGGGCCGCAGGCCACCGGAGGGGGTTGTCGCGGCGGTACCGGCGGGAGGGGCAAGCCGGGCACCGCCATCGTGAGGGGACTCTTCGCGGGCACAGCGTACGAGAAACCCACAGTTGCGACGCCAGGCGTACCGGGTTGCGGATCGGAAACAACCTGACGACGACCCCGGACGGTGCGACATGTCAACAGGGCGGCTAGCCTTTGTCGGATTCCTGACCGTCCACTCAGCGGAGGTCCGCCGCAGATGATCCGACTGTCCGGGGTGTCGCGTACCTTCGAAGGCCGGTCCGGCCAGGTCGAAGCCCTACGCGGCATCGACCTCGACGTCGCCGAGGGCGAGTTCGTCGCCGTCCTCGGGCGCTCGGGCTGCGGCAAGTCCACCCTGCTGCGGCTGATCGCCGGGCTGCTTCCGCTGACCTCCGGCGAGATCACCGTGGCCGGTACGCCGATCACCCGACCCCGCCGCGACATCGCCATGCTGTTCCAGAAGCCGGCGCTGCTGCCCTGGCGCAGCGTGCTGGACAACGTCCTGCTGCCGGTGGAGATCTTCGGCTGGAGTCGCGCCAAGCACCGCGAGCGGGCCCGGCAACTACTCGACGTGGCCGGCCTGGCCGGGTTCGAGAAGCGGCTACCGCACGAACTCTCCGGCGGCATGCAGCAGCGGGTGTCGCTGTGCCGGTCGCTCATCGGCGAACCCCGGGTGATGCTGATGGACGAGCCGTTCTCCGCGCTCGACGCGCTCACCCGCGAGGAGCTGTCCGGCGAACTCCAGCGCGTGCACATGGAGAACAAGCCCACCATCGTCTTCGTCACCCACTCGATCGACGAGGCGGTGCTGCTCGCCGACCGGGTGATCGTGCTGAGCCCCCGCCCCGGCCGGATCCGCAAGGTGGTCGAGGTGGCCATTCCCCGACCGCGCACCCTGGGCCGCAACGCCCACCTCGCCGACGTCGCCCGGGTCAGCGCCGACCTGCACGAACTGTTGATGGAACGCGACCAGCCGGCCACGGCCGGCGCGGAGGGACGATGACCATGCGGGTGTCGGTGTTCACCGAGCCGCACCGGGGTGCCGACTACGACATCCAGCTCCGGTTCGCCCGACTGGCCGAGGCCGGTGGCTTCGAGGGATTCCTGCGGGCCGACCACTACCAGTCGATGGGCGACGACCCCGGCCTGCCCGGCCCGACGGACGCCTGGCTGACCCTCGCCGCGCTGGCCCGGGAGACCGAACGGATCCGGCTCGGCACCCTGGTGACGTCGGCCACCTTCCGCCTGCCCGGCCCCCTCGCCGTGCTCGTCGCGCAGGTCGACCAGATGAGCGGCGGCCGGGTCGACCTCGGCATCGGCGCCGGCTGGTACCAGCGCGAGCACACGTCGTACGGCATCCCTTTCCCGGCCGTCGGGGAGCGCTTCGACCGGCTGGCCGAGCAGCTTGAGGTGATCACCGGGCTGTGGTCCACCCCGGTGGGCGAGACGTACAGCTTCACCGGTGACCACTACCGGCTGGTGGACGCGCCCGCGCTGCCCAAGCCGGCGCAGGTACCCGGTCCACCGATCATCGTGGGCGGACGCGGCCCCAAGCGGACCCCCGAGCTGGCCGCCCGGTACGCCGACGAGTTCAACATGCCGTTCAAGTCCGTGGCCGAGACCGCCGGGGCGTACGACCGCGTACGGGAGGCGTGCGACCGTACCGGTCGGGCCGAGACCGGGCGAGCGCCGCTGGTGCTCTCCGCCGGCATCGTGGTGGCCATCGGGCGTACCGACGCGGAGGCCGCCCGACGGGCCGCGCCCCTGCACGAGAAGAGCGCGCTGCCACCGGAGGACCCGGTGGTCGGGTCGCCGGCACAGCTGGTGCAGCGGATCGGCGAGTTCGCCGAGATCGGCGCGAGCCGGGTGCACCTGCGCCTCACCGACCTCGACGACCTCGACCACCTCGAGCTGATCGCCGCCGAGGTGCTTCCCCAACTGGACGGTGGACGATGACCGACGTGATCGACGGCACCGAACTCGGGCCCGTGGGCCAGGAGGTCGTGTACGAGAACGACCGGGTCCGGGTCTGGCACATCCGGCTCGAACCGGGTGAGCGCCAGCCCCTGCACCGGCACGACCACCCCTACCTGGTGGTGGCGATCCAGGGCGCGAAGAACGTCGTGCAGACGATCGACGGGACCCGGATCGACGCCGACGAGCCCACCGGCGGTGTCGTGTACCGCGACCCCGGCGCGGTACACATGCTCACCAATGTCGGGGACACGACATACCTGGCCCGACTGGTCGAACTCAAGTAGACCCGCCCGGCGTGCCCCGGCGCGTCGCGCGGCGCGCCGGTGGCGATCGGGTGTACCAGGTGCGTAACGTGCCCGACATGGCCTATCGGACCTGGGGCAGACTGCTGCTCACTGCGCTCGGGGTGAGTGTGCTGGCCGGAGCCGGCCAACTCGGCGTCGCGTACGGCTTCGGCATCGTCCGGCTCACCGGCGCCTTCACCGGCTCGACGGTCAACCAGTGGCCGGCCCAGCTCGTCTGGGTGGGCTGGTTCGCCGCGAACGCCGCCGTGGCCGGCGCGGTCCTGACCGGACGACTGGCCCGCCGGGACACCCCGCCGGCCAGCACCGGCCGGCACCTGGCCATCGGTGGCGCTGCCGCGCTCGGCGCCACCGCCGTCGCCCCGCTCTGCATGCAGCCCGCCCGAGCCGCCGAGTTGATCTCGGTGGACCCGGTCTGGGCGGTCGGCATCTGCGCCATCCTCGGCGCGGTCATCGGAGCGGGCGCGGCCATCGCCGTACTGCTCCGGCCGGAGCTGGGCTGGAACATGGCGGCCGTTGCCGGGACGATCTGGCTGCTGGCGCTGGTCTCCGTTCTACCGTCGCTCGGCACGGCCGGCCCGCTGCCCACGGTCCGACTCGGCGTACTCGAACCGAACTGGCTCAACGACGCCGCCGCGCAGCGCCTGGCGCTGCTCGTGCTGCCCCTGGTAGCGCTGCTCGCGGGCGCGGCGACGGCCGGACTGGCCCGGTGGCGCGGCCAGATCCCGCTGATCAGCGCGGCGACCGGCGTGGCGGGTCCGGTGCTGGTGGCGTTCGCCTACCTGGCCGCCGGCCCCGGCGACGCCGTCGACCGCTACCAGACGACCCCCTACTACGGCGCGCTGATCGCCGTCCTCGCCGGTGCCCTCGGGGCCGCGGCGGCCGCCCTGCTGCGCTGGCCCGGCGGCGTCCGCGCCGCCGGTTCCGAGGCGATCGCGCCCAC
The DNA here is from genome assembly GCF_049841635.1 of Micromonospora sp. DT44. Taxonomy (NCBI): domain Bacteria; kingdom Bacillati; phylum Actinomycetota; class Actinomycetes; order Micromonosporales; family Micromonosporaceae; genus Micromonospora; species Micromonospora sp. DT44. The sequence goes on from NZ_JBNCKS010000002.1 coordinate 118,506, forward strand.
CGACATCCTGCGTCCGCTGCCCACCGGCCCGACGCTGCCGGGTAGTGAGCCGGCGACGTCGACGGACCAGGCCGAGGACCACCCCGGGCACGCCGGCGGACAGCTGGTCGAGACGGCGCCGGCTCCGCGTGCCGGTGACGACACCACCGGTGTACGCACCGTCCCCGCCCACTGGGACTGGCCGTCGGCCACGGCGAGCGGCCAGTACGGCCCGATCCCCGCCGACGCGACGCGCCCGGGCGAGACCCCTCGACCCGCCGGCCCCCGCCAGCGGTCCGACGCCGCCGGGTCGGCAGCGGACGGCGCGACTCCGGACCCGTTCGCCACCGGCGGACGGCACGACCGCACACCGGCCCGCGCCTCCTGGCTGACCGACCCGACCGGCGAGTTCACCGCCGGGCGGCAGCCGTCGAGCCGCGACGAGGACACGACCGGCGGTGCCGCCGACCCGGCCCGTACCGCTGCGGCGTCCCCCACACCCGCGACGGCACCCGTCAGCCCGACGCCCGACGCGGGCGGCGACAGCGCGACGACCGGCCGGGACAAGCCGGGCACCGACCGGGCCGGTCGCAACGAGCTGGCCAGCGACAGCACCACGATCGCCGGAGCCCCGCTCGCCACCGGTGCTCCGCTCACCACGGAGGCCCCGCTCGCCGCAGACGGCTCCAGCGAGAGCGTCACTCCGGTCGCGGGCAGCACCGTCACTCCGGCCGCGGGCACCACCGTGACTCCGGCCGCCCGCAGGGCGGGCACGCGGGCAACGGGCAGCGCGGGCACGGCGAGCGCGGGCGACACCGGCGAGCCGGTCGCGGCCAAAGCCGGCACGCAGAGCACGGATCCAAAGGTCGTGGACGTGACCGGCACGCCGAGCACGGATCCGCAGGTCGTGGCCAACGCCGGCACGCCGAGCACCGGCCCGCAGGTCGTGGACGTGGCCGGCACGCACAGCGCGGGTCCGAAGGTCGTGGACGTAACCGCGACGCCGAGCGCGGGTCCGCAGATCGTGGAGGCCGCCGGCACGACGAGCGCGGACGGCGGGGCCGACGCGGACAGCGCCGCCGACGCGTCCGCTCCCAAGCCGCGTCGCTCGCGCAAGCCGAAGTCCACCCCGGCCGCCACCTCGACGACCGCGGCCGAGGACGGCACGGCAGCAGCCACCGGGACGAACACCAGCGCGACGGCCACCGCCGGACCGGCGCCCACCGAGGCGAGCACCGAGGGGACGACCGGCGGACGCGCCAAGCGGACGACCCGCGCCGGCAAGGGCGCCGACGTGGCAGGCGCCGACCAGCCGCTCGGCCAGGACGCGTCGCGCCCCTCGCCGGAGGGTGAAGGCGCCGAGCCCGGCGAAGCGGCACGGACTGCCGGTGCGGAACCCCGGGCCATCGCAGAGGGTGCGGGCCTGCCCACCGAAACCGCCGGAGACTCCACGCCGGTCACGGAACCCGGGGCGGGCCGCCGCACCGAACCCAAGGGTGGCACCGGCGCTTCGCTGTTCGGCGAGCCCACTGCCGGCGACGCGGGGGCCGACCGGTGGACGCCGGCAGCCCCGGCCTGGTCGGCCACCCCGTCGTGGACCACGGCGTCGGCCGACCCGGAACCGTCGACCGCGGATGCGGCCGCGAGCGCCGAGGAGTCGACCGACTGGACGCCCCGCTTCCGGCACCGGGCACCCCTGCCCGACCTGAGCCGGGTGCCCAGCTGGGACGCCTTCGACACCACCCGCCGCGCCAGAGCATCGGATCAGAGCACCGGTACGCCGGACCTGAGCACCGGCGCGGCCGAGGGGGGCGCATCGCCCGCCGGCACCACCGGACCAGCCGCCAGCACGCCGGACCAGACCCCCGGTACGACCGGCCGGGCCGACCACGCCAGCGCGATGGCCGCCCTGGCGAGGTCCATCGTGCCGCCGTCGATCACTCCGGTCGTACCGGAGCAGGGCGACGCGTCCACCACCGCCGGCAGTGCCGAGCCGGCGAACGACCCCGCTCGGACGTCAACGGACGACGGGCGGTCCTCCCGGCGAGGGCGGCTCGGCGGCCTGTTCCGGCGTAACCGGGTGCGGGCCGACGAGGAGAGCCGACCCGCGCCCGATGCGGCGGAGCCGCTGCCCTCGCAGGACGAGGAGTTCGTTGACTGGGTCGCCGGCCTCAGCAAGCCGGTCACCGACAACGAGCCCGAGCAGGAGAACGGCCGTCGCTCGCTGCGTTCCACCGGCCGCCACCACCGGGAATGACCGACCCGGGTTGCCGGCATGATCGACCCCGGGTTCCTTGAAGCCGGGCCATTCCGGCCACTCGGACGCCCCGACTTCAGGGAACCAGGGGTTGATCAGGCCGAGCCGGCGGCGGGCGGTCAGGCCAGGGGCAGGTAGACCTTCCCGCCGCCGGAGACGAACTCCTCCGACTTGTCCTTCATGCCGCGGGCGGCGTACTCCTTCAGCTCCTGGGTGATCTTCATGGAGCAGAACTTCGGGCCGCACATCGAGCAGAAGTGGGCGGTCTTCGCGGGCTCGGCCGGCAGCGTCGCGTCGTGGTACGAGCGCGCGGTCTCCGGGTCCAGCGAGAGGTTGAACTGGTCCTCCCAGCGGAACTCGAACCGCGCCTTCGACAGCGCGTCGTCCCACGCCTGCGCGCCGGGGTGCCCCTTGGCGAGGTCGGCAGCATGGGCGGCGATCTTGTACGCGATCACGCCGGCCTTCACGTCGTCGCGGTCCGGCAGGCCCAGGTGCTCCTTCGGGGTGACGTAGCAGAGCATGGCGGTCCCGAACATGCCGATCATCGCCGCGCCGATCGCCGAGGTGATGTGGTCGTACGCCGGGGCGATGTCGGTGGTCAGCGGCCCGAGCGTGTAGAACGGGGCTTCGTGGCACCACTCCTGCTGGAGGTCCACGTTCTCCTTGATCTTGTGCATGGGCACGTGACCCGGGCCCTCGATCATCACCTGCACGTCATGCTCCCAGGCGACCTTCGTCAGCTCACCGAGGGTGCGCAGCTCGGCGAACTGCGCCTCGTCGTTGGCGTCCGCGATCGAACCGGGCCGCAGCCCGTCACCGAGCGAGAACGTCACGTCGTAGCGCGCGAGGATCGCGCACAGCTCCGCGAAGTTGGTGTACAGGAAGTTCTCCTCGTGGTGCGCCAGGCACCAGGCCGCCATGATCGAACCGCCGCGCGACACAATCCCGGTCACCCGGTCCACGGCCAGCGGCACGTACGGCAGCAGCACCCCGGCGTGCACCGTCATGTAGTCCACGCCCTGCTCGGCCTGCTCGATGACGGTCTCGGCGAACACCTCCCAGCTCAACTTCACCGGGTCGCCGCCGACCTTCTCCAACGCCTGGTAGATCGGCACCGTCCCGATCGGCACCGGGGAGTTGCGCACGATCGCCTCACGGGTCTCGTGGATCCGCTTGCCCGTGGACAGGTCCATCACGGTGTCCGCGCCCCACCGGGTCGCCCAGGTCAGCTTCTCCACCTCCTCGGCCACCGACGAACTGACCGCCGACGTGCCGATGTTGGCGTTCACCTTGACCAGGAATGCCTTACCGATGATCGCCGGCTCACACTCCGGGTGGTTCACGTTCAGCGGCAGCACCGCCCGACCGGCGGCGATCTCGGTCCGGACCAGCTCCGGGTCGACGTTCTCCCGGATCGCCACGAACTCCATCTCCGGCGTCACCACACCCGCCCGCGCGTACGCGAACTGCGTGGGCCGGCGACCGTCCACACCGGCCAGCGGCGTGCCCGCGCCCCGCACCGGGGCCACGTCACCGCGCTCGGCGATCCACGGACCACGCAGCGCCGGCAACCCCACCGCCGGGTCCGACCCCGGGCCGGACGTGTCGTAGAGCCGTACCGGCGGATGGTCACCGGTCAACGTCACCTCCGCGAACGGCACCCGCACATCCGGCCGCGACCCCTCGACGTACACCTTGCCTCGTGCCTGCATGACAACCTCCCTGGTGATCAGGCGGACCAGCCGAAGTGATCCAGCGGCCCGCGCCCCGTGCCCAGCTCCCAGCCCCGCCCGCCGGTCAGCGCGCGGAACACGTACTCCTTGGCGACCTGCACCGCCGTCGGCACCGGATCGCCCAGCGCCAGCCGCACGGCGATCGCCGCCGAGAACGAGCAGCCGGTGCCGTGGGTGTGCCGGGTATCCACCCGGGGCCCGCGCAGCAGAGTGGTGACGCCAGCGCCGCACAGCACGTCGACCGCCTCGTCCCCAGCGACATCGCCGCCGGTGACCACCACGTACTCCGGGCCGCCGGCCGCGAGGGCCTCGGCGGCCACGACCATCCCCGCCACGTCGTCCACTCCGCGTCCGGTGATGGCCGCGGCCTCCGCGCAGTTCGGCGTCGCCACCCGGGCGTACGGAAGCAGCCGCTCCACCGCGCCCACCACGCCCAGCCGGTGGCCGCTCGTCGCGACCAGCACCGGATCGACGACGAGCTGGGGCAGCCGGCCGTCCCGGGCGGCCTGAGCCACCACGTCGGCGACGGCCGGGGTGCCGAGCATCCCCGTCTTGACCGCGCCCACCGTGAAGTCGGCGAGCACGCTGTCCAACTGCTCCGCGACCGTGCGCGGCGGCAACGGCAGGACGGCGTCGACACCCCGGGTGTTCTGCGCGGTGACCGCCGTCAGGACACTCGTGCCGTACGCGCCGAGCGCCGCGAAGACCTTGAGGTCCGCCTGGATGCCCGCGCCAGCGCCGGAGTCTGAGCCGGCGATGGTTAGCGTGGTTTTTGGTGTCACCGGGTTGCCTCTTTGGTTGCGGTTGAGGGCTGCGGCCGACCGTGCCCACTCCGGGCGGGGCCGGGGGGTACCAAGGGGGGCCCCGGCCGCCCCCCCCCCGCCCCCGGGGCC
>NZ_JBNCKS010000002.1:123377-174799 GCF_049841635.1 Micromonospora sp. DT44
GTGCCTTTTGGGTGGGGGTTGGGGGGCGGGGCCCCCCGGGCCCCCCCCGGGGGGGTCGGGTTTTCCCCGGGGGGGGCCCGGGCCGCCCGCAGCCCTGACCCGGGGACCTCCGTGCGCCCGTGCCGGCTTGCTCGGACCTTCTGGGTGACCGCCTCTTGAAAAGCGCTGGTCATCAGTTGGGCGACTGCGGATGGGTTTTCGGCTCGCATGAGGGCGCCTAGGACGGCTACTCCTGCGGCTCCTGCCTGCACGCAGGCGGTTACCTGTTCTGGTGTCTCGACTCCCCCTAGGGCCAGGACGGGTATTGGGCTGATCTCGATCAGGTTTTGCAGGCCCGTTGCTTGTAGGGGTGGGCCGTAGCCGGGTTTGGTTCTGGTGGGCCAGATTGGGGAGAGGGTGGCGTAGTGCTCGGTGGTGAGGCGGTTCAGTTCGGTTTCGTTGTGGCAGGAGCGGCCGACCAGACGGTGGCGTGGCGGCGGGTACGGGCCGGCGGACGGCAGGTGGACGGCGTCGCCGCCCAGCGGGTCGGGGCCGGCCACGATGAGGGTCCCGCCGGCGTCGGCGAGGATCGCGCGTAGCTCGACGGCGAGGGCGGCGCGCTCGGCGCGGGGCAGGTCCTTCTCCCGCAGCACGACCCAGCGCACTCCCCCGGCGACCGCCCCCGCCACGACCCGTTCGAGACCGCTCCTGGCGACCAGCCGATCGGTCAACAGGACGACGCCCGACGGTGGCGGCCCCGTCACAGGTCCGGTCTTCCCTCGTCGGGGGTGGACGCGAGGGCATGGAAGCGCCGGGCGATCCGGCCCGCGCCCGCCGCGAGGCGGCCGGCCTCGACGGCGTACCGCATCGCCGTGGCCATCGCCACCGGGTCGGCGGCCCGGGTGACCGCGCTGGCCAGCAGGACGGCGTCGCAGCCCAGCTCCATGGCGAGCGCCGCGTCGGAGGCGGTGCCGATGCCGGCGTCGAGGATCACCGGCACGTCCACGCTCTGCCGGATCAGCCGGATGTGGTGGGGGTTGCCGATGCCGAGTCCCGAGCCGATCGGCGCCCCGGCGGGCATCACCGCGGCGCAGCCCACGTCGGCGAGGCGGCGGGCGAGCACCGGGTCGTCACTGGTGTACGGCAGCACCGTGAAACCGTCGGCGACGAGTTCCTCGGCGGCGCGGAGCAGCTCCACCCCGTCGGGCAGCAGCGTCCGCTCGTCGCCGATCACCTCCAACTTCACCCAGTCGGTGTCGAACGCGTCGCGCGCCAGCCGGGCCACCTTCACCGCCTCGGTCGCGGTGTGGCAGCCGGCGGTGTTCGGCAACAGCCGTACGCCGCACCGGTCCAACAGGTCCAGCAGCCCGCCTCCGGTGCCCGGCGCGGTGTCCACCCGGCGCAGCGCCAGCGTGACCAGTTCCGTGCCGGACGCGCGGATCGCCTGTTCCAGCACATGCAGGTTCGCGGCCCCGCCGGTGCCGAGGATCAACCGCGAGTCGAACGTCTCCCCACCCAGTTCGAACGGCACGCCGCTCACCCGCCCTGCGCGGCGGTGAGCACCTCGACCTGGTCGCCGTCGCGCAGCTCCGTGCCCGGCCAGCCGGCCCGGGGCACCACCTCGCCGTTGACCGCGACCGCGACGCCACGCTGGTGCGGCGCGACGTCCTGGACCAGGTCGGCCACCGACGCGCCGCCGGGGACGCTGCGCCCGGCCCCGTTCACCGTCAGCTCCATCACTCCTCCTCGCAACTGCTTCTCGGGCCGGCGAACCGGCCGGCGAACCGGTCGGCGCCGAAGCCGGTGAGCAGCGGGTCGGGCGTTCCGGTGAGCACCAGTTCGGTGATCGCCTCGGCGGTGACCGGGGTCAGGACGATGCCGTGCCGGTGGTGCCCGGCGGCGGCCAGCACGTCCGGCCGGCCGGGCAGCGGCCCGAGGATCGGCGCGTTGTCCGGGGTACCGGGGCGTAGACCGGCGACGGCCTCTACCAGGTCGTACTCGGTCAGCTCGGGCAGCAGGTCGACACCGGCGCGCAGCAGCCGCTGCACCGCGCCGGCGGTGACGGTGTTGTCGGACCGCTCCTCGACCGTCGCGCCGAGCACCACCTCGCCGTCGGCGCGGGGCACCAGGTAGACGTGCTCGCCGTCGGCGTACCCCCGGATCACGTGCCGGAAGCCCGGCGCGACGCCGCCGGGCGCGCGCAGCCGGAGGATCTGGCCCTTCACCGGCCGCACGGGCAGGCCGGTGAGGGCGGCGGCGCCGCAACCGGCCGCGACCACGGTGACTCCGGCCTCCACATCGGACAACCGCCGGACCGGTCGCGGCACGAACGCCGCGCCGGCCCGCCGCGCGGCCGTGCGCAGCGCCGGCACCAGCAGCCGGGGATCGACCTGGTGGTCGGTGGGCGCGAGCGCGCCGCCGCGCACCCGGGGCGCGAGCGCCGGCTCGCGGTCGCGCAGCTCACTGGGGCGCAGCGGCGTCACCGGCAGATCCAGACCCTGTTGGTACGCCCACAGCCGGCGGGCCTCGGCCAGGTCGTCGCCGGTGAGCCCGACCATCAGGGTGCCCTCGGTCCGGTAGCCGATCGTGGCGTCGCTGGCCTCGGTCAGCTCGGCGGCGAACGCGGGCCAACGCGCGGCGGAGGCCACCAGCAGCTCGGTCAGTCGCCGTTCCCCGAAGTACGCCTCGGCGACCGGGGAGAGCATCCCGGCGGCGACGGCCGACGCCCCCGACCCGGGCGTCGGGTCGTGCACCTCGACGCGCAGTCCACGGGTGGCACAGCGCCACGCGATCGCCAGCCCGATCGGGCCCGCGCCCACCACCGCCACGTCGGCGCGGGTCACGCCAGCGCCCGCAGCAGGTCGGTGGTCGCCCGCCCGGGATCGGCGGCCGAGGAGACCGCCCCGACGACGGCCACCCCGTACGCCCCGGCGGCGCGCAGCGCCGGCACCCGGTCGGCGGTCACTCCCCCGATCGCGATGACCGGCACGTCGACGGCGTCGACGACGTCGCGTACCCCGACGGACCCGATGGGGTCGGGCAGGCCGGCCTTGGTGCTGGTGGCGTGGCACGGGCCGACGCCGAGGTAGGTGGCCCCGGCGACGACCGCCTCGACCGCGCCGCGCGGCTCGCGGGCGGTGACGCCGAGCACGCCGGTGGGGCCGAGCACGTGCCGGGCCGCGGCGACCGGCAGGTCGTCGGCGCCGACGTGTCCACCGGCGGCGCCGACCGCCAGCGCCACGTGCAGTCGGTCGTTGACCAGGCACGTCGCCCCGTACGGCGTGCACAGCGCGAGCACCCGGGCGGCCAGGTCGTACGCCTCGCGGTCGGTGGCGGAGTCCTGGACCCGGACCTGCACGACGAGGTCGGCGTGGGCCGCCGCGAGGGCGGCCCGGACCACGGTGAGGGGATCGCGCCCGGGTCGGGTGTCGGTGATCAGATGCAGTCGCCCAAGGGACGGCACGGCAACGCTCCTCCCTGCGCCGGCATTATCCGGATCAGGTTCGACGGTCGGGGGCTGTCAGCCCCCCTCTCAGCCCGGTACACCGGGCTCCCGTGGGTTACTTGCGTGTCACCGTACGACAGATCGGCCTCCTCTGCCAAGGGTGGGTCATCGGTCCCGTGGGGGCGCATCGATCGGGGTGCTTTCTCCTGTCCTGTTCGGAATGTCGCCTGCCGTTGCAGAACCGTTACCCGCCGGCATCTTGCCGGACATCGATGCAGCAGAACTAATTTGTTCAGCGATTCGACAAAATGCCGGCGTGGACGCCCTGGCACGGCGTCCCCACCGGCTCCATCTGGGACGGTCTTCGGCGAGCCGGCCCCGCGATCCCTGTCCACCGCGACATTGGAGGCGGCGTGTCCCGTTCTCGTCGTGCCCGTTTACCACTCACCGCTACCCTGTTGTCCCTCGCGCTGACGTCGACGGCCCTCATCGGGTCCCCGGCGCAGGCGGCTCCGACCGGAGCGCAGATCCCCGCGCGAGACGTGCCTGTCGCGGCTCCGCTCTCCCAGGCGGTGCCGAAGGCGCCGAAGGCCGCAGCGGCCGACCCCTACTCCGTCCTGATCTTCTCGAAGACCGCCGGCTTCCGGCACGACGCCATCCCCACCGGCATCGCGGCCATCCAGCAGCTCGGCGCCACCAACGGCTTCACGGTGGACACCACCGAGGACGGTGCCGCGTTCAGCGACGCCAACCTCGCCAAGTACAAGGCCGTGATCTGGCTCTCCACCACCGGCGACGTTCTCAACGCCGACCAGCAGGCGGCCTTCGAGCGGTACGTGAAGGCCGGCGGCGGTTACGTCGGCGTCCACGCCGCCTCGGACACCGAGTACAGCTGGGCCTGGTACGGCGACCTGGTCGGCGCGTACTTCGCCAACCACCCGCAGAACCAGCAGGCCACCGTCAAGGTGGAGGACTCGGCCCACCCGTCCACCGCCGGACTGCCGGAACGCTGGTCCCGGTTCGACGAGTGGTACAACTTCCAGACCAACCCCCGGTCGGACGTGCACGTCCTGGCCAGCCTGGACGAGAAGAGCTACACCCCGGGCGCCGGCGCGATGGGCGCCGACCACCCGACGGCGTGGTGCCAGGACTTCGACGGTGGCCGCTCCTGGTACACCGGCGGCGGGCACACCCGTGAGTCGTACGCCGAGCCCGAGTTCCTCAATCACCTGCTCGGCGGCATCCAGACGGCGGCCGGCGTGGTCGACGCCGACTGCGGCGCGTCGAAGACCTCCAACTTCGAGAAGGTCACGCTGGACAGCAACACCAGCAACCCGATGGAGCTGGACATCGCCCCCGACGGGCGGGTCTTCTACATCGAGCGCGACGGTCGGGTGCAGATCATCAAGCCGGACACCGGCAACACCGTCACCGCCGTCGACCTGGACGTCTTCACCGGCAACGAGGACGGCCTGATCGGCATCCGGCTCGACCCGGACTTCGCCACCAACAAGTGGGTGTACCTGTACTACGCCCCGAACGACAACGTCACGCGGAACCTGCTGTCCCGGTTCACCGTGACCGGGGACACCATCGACCTGGCGAGCGAGAAGCAGGTGCTGCGGGTCGACACCCAGCGCAACACCTGCTGCCACGCGGGCGGCAGCATGACCTTCGACAGCGCCGGCAACCTCTACCTGGCCACCGGTGACAACACCAACCCGTTCGAGTCGAACGCGTACGCGCCGCTCGACGAGCGTCCGGGACGCCAGGACTACGACTCGCAGCGCACGTCGGCCAACACGAACGACCTGCGCGGCAAGGTGCTCCGGATCCACCCGGAGGACAACGGGACGTACACGGTTCCGTCCGGCAACCTCTTCGCGGCGGGCACCGAGAAGACCCGTCCCGAGATCTACGCGATGGGCTTCCGCAACCCGTTCCGGATCGGCACCGACCCGAAGACCGACACGCTGTACGTCGGTGACTACGGGCCGGACGCCAACGCGAACAACCCGGACCGGGGCCCGCGCGGTCTGGTCGAGTGGAACGTCGTGACCCCCGGCAACTACGGCTGGCCGTACTGCACGGGCACGAACGAGGCGTACAACGACTACACGTTCCCGTCCGGCCCGAGCGGCCCGAAGTTCGACTGCGCCGCTCCGGTCAACAACTCGCCCAACAACACGGGCCTGACCAACCTCCCGCCGGTCGTCCCGGCCACCGTCGACTACGGCTACGCCGGTGACGCGCGGTACCCGGAGATCGGTGGCGGTGGCGCCCCGATGGGCGGCCCGGCCTACCGGTACGACGCCAACCTCAACTCGACCCGCAAGTGGCCGGCCTACTTCGACGGCAAGGCGCTGCTGGGCGAGTGGAACCAGAACAAGATGTACACGATGCAGATGACCGCCGACGGCAAGTCGTTGGTGGACATCAACCAGTTGCTCCCCGGCATGTCGATGATCCGGCCGATGGACTTCGAGTTCGGTCCGGACGGCGCGCTGTACCTGATCGAGTGGGGCAGCGGCTTCGGCGGCAACAACGACAACTCCGGGGTCTACCGGATCGACTACACCGCCGGTGACCGTGCGCCGATCGCGGCGGCGGCCGCCAACCCGACCTCGGGTCCGGCCCCGTTGACGGTGGAGTTCTCCAGCGCCGGCTCCCGGGACCCGGACGGTGGCACGCTCACCTACGCCTGGGCGTTCGGCGACGGGCAGACCTCCACCGAGGCCAACCCGACGCACACGTACGCCACGGCGGGCAACTACACCGCCCAGCTCACCGTGACCAACCCGAAGGGCCGTACTGCGGTGGCCAACGTACCGGTCACCGTGGGCAACACGGCGCCGACGGTGACCATCGAGTTCCCGCCGGACGGTGGCTTCTTCAACTGGGGTGACCAGGTCCGCTACACGGTCAAGGTGACCGACCCCGAGGACGGCCAGATCGACTGCACCAAGGTGAACCTCCAGGTGCTGCTCGGTCACGACGAGCACGCCCACCCGCTGGAGCAGCACACCGGCTGCACCGGCACCGTCCAGACGTCGCTCGCCTCCGGGCACGGCGCCGAGGCGAACGTGTTCGCGGTCTTCGAGGCCACCTACACCGACAAGGGTGGCGCGGGCGGTTCCGGCGCGCTCACCGGCCGGCAGATCGAGATCCTGCAGCCCAAGCAGAAGCAGGCCGAGTACTTCACGGCTACCGGGCGTACCCCGGTGAGCACGGGCGGCGGCGACGCCGGCGTGCAGCGTGAGGCCGCGACCGACACCGCCGGTGGCGGTCAGAGCATCGCGTTCATCGAGGACGGCGACTGGTGGTCGGTCGTTCCGGCGAACCTCACCAACATCACCGAGATCCGGTTCCGGGCCGCCTCGGCCGCCGCTGGCGGTCGGATCGAGGTCCACGCCGGTGCGGTCGACGGACCGGTCGTGGCCACGGCCACGGTTCCGGCGACCGGCGGGTGGCAGACGTACACGGACGTGAGCGCGCCGGTGACCGGTGCCGCGAGCGGCGGACTGTACTTCGTGGCCCGCGACCCGAGCGGCGGAACGGGTTCGCTGTTCAACGTCAACTGGATGGACTTCGTCGGTCGCGGCGTCACCGAGAACGGGCCGCCGGTGGTCACCGCCACCGCGACCCCGACCACGGGCACCGCGCCGGTCACCGTCGCCTTCGACGGCACGGCCACCGACGCCGAGGGTGACACCCCGTTGACGTACGCCTGGGACTTCGGTGACGGCGGTACGGCGTCCACCCTGGACGCCAGCCACACGTACACCAGCATCGGCGCCTTCACGGCCACCCTCACGGTGACCGACAGCAAGGGCGCCAGGTCGTACGCCACGGTGCCGGTGCGGGTCAACGCTCCGGACACGTCCTGCCTCGGGGCGCGTTCGGACGACTTCAACGGCAACACGCTGGACAAGAGCCGGTGGACCACCGTGGTCCGGGAAAACCAGCTCTACTCGCTCAGCGGCGGCGCGCTGAAGCTGCCCACCGCGGTGGGTGACCTCTACGGCGCCCGCAACGACGCCACCAACCTGGTGCTCCAGCCGGCGCCGACCGGCGCCTGGGAGATGACCACCAAGGTCACCCTCCCGGTGACGGCCAACTACCAGCAGGCCGGCCTGCTGGTGTACGGCGACGACGACAACTACGCCAAGGTGGACCTGCTCTACAACGGCAGCCGGCGGGTGGAATTCATCCGGGAGACGGCGGCCACGCCGCGCAACGACGCTGCCGACGCCACCAACGCACCGGCGGGTGACACCGTTTACCTGCGGATCACCAGCGACGGTACGAACCTGACCGCGGCCGCCTCGGGCGACGGGCAGACCTTCACCGCCGTCGGCCGTCCGGCCGCGCTCGCCGGCATCACCAACCCGCGGATCGGGGTGTTCGCCCTCAACGGCGGCACCGAGGCGCCCGTGGTGGACGCCGCGTTCGATTCGTTCGTGGTCACGCCGGACGCTCCGGCCGGCCCGGTCGAGCCGTCGGACGAGTTCACCGGCAGCACGCTGGACAAGTGCCGGTGGGACGCCATCGTTCGGGAGGACCCGAACGGCTACCGGGTGACCGACGGCGCGCTGCGGATCGACGTGCCGAACGGTGACATCTACGGCACCGACAACACCGGGCCGAAGAACTTCATCCTCCAGACCGCGCCCTCGGGTGACTGGACCCTGGAGACCAAGGTCGACGGCAGTCTGCTGAACGAGCAGTACCAGCAGGCCGGTCTGCTCGTGCAGGCCGACGACGACAACTACGTCAAGTTCGACTTCATCGCGGACAACACGGCCGGCTCGGCGGTGACGCGGCGGATCGAGTTCCGCAGCGAGATCGCCGGGACGGTGCAGAACCCGCAGCCGGAGGCGACGAGCCTCACCTCGGCGGTGTGGTACCTGCGCCTGGCCCGGGTGGGCGACACCTTCACGGCGTCGTACTCGGCCGATGGGACGACCTGGACCACGCTGGAGGCACTGACCAACAGCGCGGTGGGCGCCACCCCGAAGGTGGGTCTCTTCACCCTCGGCGCCAACCAGACGGCGTCGAAGACGGCCGCGTTCGACTACTTCCGGTTGAGCACGAAGGTGGCCGACGACAAGGCGCCGGTCACCACCGCGGCGGTGTCCGGCACCCCCACCGACGGGTGGTACACCGGCCCGGTGACGGTCACCCTGACCGCCGCCGACGAGGCCGGCGGCAGTGGGCTCGCCAGCACGGAGTACCAGCTGGACGGGGCCACGGCGTGGACGGCGTACAGCGCGCCGGTGGCGATCAGCGGTGACGGCGAGCACGAGCTGCGGTTCCGCTCGACCGACAAGGCCGGCAACGTGGAGTCGACGAAGACCGTCACGGTCAAGATCGACGCCACCGCGCCGGTGACCACGGCGACGTTCGCCCCGGCGAACGACGCGGGCTGGCACAACGGGACGATCCCGGTGGTGCTGGCCTCGACCGACGCCGGTTCCGGAGTCAAGACGGTCGAGTGGTCGCTGGACGGTGGCGCGTGGACGCCGTACACGACGCCGGTCGAGGTGACCGGTGACGGGCAGCACGAGCTGCTGTACCGCTCCACCGACAAGGCGGGCAACGTCGAGACGCTCAAGTCGGCGATCCTGAAGATCGACGGCACCAAGCCGACGCTGCTGGTCTCCGGTATCGCTGACGGCCAGCTCTACGGCGACAGCCAGGACGTCCGCGTGTCCTGGCAGGCCGTGGACCCGACCTCGGGCATCGCGTCCGTGGTCGGCCAGCTCGACGGCAACACGTACGCCAGCGGCACCCTGCAGGCCATGTACGAGCTGTCGCTCGGCCTGCACGAGCTGACCGTCACCGCGACCGACAAGGCCGGCAACAAGACGACCTCGAACGTCCGGTTCTTCGTCACCACCTCGTTCCGGGACATGCAGTTCCTGCTGGACCGGTTCAAGGCGACGGGGCGGTTGTCGGCCAAGGCGCACAAGCAGTTGACCGCCAAGCTCGACGCGGCCCGCCAGGCCGAGGCGGCCGGCAACGACAACAAGGCGATCAAGCAGCTGACCCAGTTCCGGGACCTCGCCACCGACGCCACCCTGGTGGCCGAGGCCGAGATCCGGGACACCCTCACCCGGGACGCCGACGCGATGATCGTGCGGCTCGGCGGTGCGGCCAGCAAGGCCGGCGTCAAGGCCAATGACGGCGAGCCGGTCAAGGGCACGGGACGGCTCGGTGGCGACGCCACCCGGCTGGCACCCGGTCGCCAGCTCTGATCCGATCGAGGCCCCTCCCCGACGCCGGAGCGTCGGGGAGGGGCCTCCCTCATTAGGGAGGAGACGTCCGTGACGCGTATCCGCACGGCGGTCGCCGCCGTCCTCGTCGGACTGGCCCTGACGGGGTTCGCCGCTGCCCCGGCGGCCGCTCAGGCTGCTCAGCCCGCCCGCGCAGCGCAGGCCGACAAGCTCAAACTCGTGGTGGCCGGCGACGGCGCCGAGGGGGTCACCATCCAGGCCACCTACCCCGACGGGCGTCGGCTGGACCGGGTGGTGCGACTGGTCCTCACCGCCACCGGCCCGGACGGGCAGAAGGTCGGGCCGGTGCAGTTGGAGCCGCAGCCCGAGGGGCAGGGCTTCTACAGCAGCGGTCCGGTGCTCACCGCCGGCACATGGAAGGTCAAGGTGAACTCCCCCGCCCCGCTGCCGGGTGAGGCCACCGCAACGGTGCAGGCCCGTGCCGCGCAGTCTCCGCCCCCGCCGAAGCCGGTCGCGGTGACCAGGACGGCTGACGGCGCGGGCGGCGCGGACTGGTGGCCGTACGCGGCGGGCGGCCTGGCCGTCGTCGCCCTGGCGATGGGGGTGGCCATGCTGTTCGGCCGCCGCCGCACCACCACCTGACCGACAGGCGTTTCACCAACCGGGCCGGGCCGCTGTGTGCGGCCCGGCCCGTCGTCGTCTGACCGGCTCGTGATCCACTCGGCTTCCCTGACGTCGGGGCGTCCCGTGCAACAGATCACCCCTACTTCACCGACCGCGAGTGGATCAAGCGCGGCGCGCCGTCGAGCAACGGAACCCGCACGGCACCGGGCTCAGAGGATGTCGCGCAGGGCCGCCAGGTCCTCGTCACTCGGCTCCCAGGTGCCGGCGGCGGCGTTGGCGTGCACCTGCTCGGCGCTGGTGGCGCCGGCGATCACCGAGGTCACCGCGGGCTGGGCGGCCAGGCCACCGATCGCCACCTGGAGCATGGTCAGACCCCGCTCGTTCGCGTACGCCTCGATGGCCTCGATGGTGTCCCAGTCGGCCGCCGCGAGCCGGTCGGCGTACCGGCCGCCGCCGGAGAGCCGGCTGCCGGCCGGAGGCTGCTCGCTGCGCTTGTACTTGCCGGTGAGCAGGCCGTTGGCGAGCGGGAAGAACGGCAGCATGCCGAGGCCGAACCGCTCACACGCCGGGATCACCTCGGTCTCCACCGAGCGCTCCAGCAGGCTGTAGTGGTTCTGCGCGCTGATGAAGCGGGCCCGGCCGTTGGACGACGCGACCCAGTCCGCGTCGGCGATCTGCCAGCCGGCGAAGTTGGAGTTGCCCAGGTAGCGCACCTTGCCGTCACGGACCAGGTCGTCCAGCGCGGCGAGGGTCTCGTCGATCGGCGTACCCTCATCGGGCTCGTGCATCTGGTACAGGTCGATGTGGTCGGTGCCGAGCCGGCGCAGCGACGCCTCGACCGCACGGGCGATGTACCGGCGCGCGCCACGGGCCCCGAAGTCCGGACCGTTGAGGCCGTGCATGTCCATACCGAACTTGGTGGCCACCACCACGTCGTCGCGGCGACCCTTGAGCGCCTGCCCGAGCAGCTCCTCCGAGCCACCCTGCGGCTCGCCGTAGATGTCGGCGGTGTCGAACAGGTTGATCCCGGCGTCCAGTGCGGCATCCACCACCGCTCGCGTGCCGTCGAGGTCCAGCTTGCGGCCGAAGTTGTTGCAGCCGATTCCGACGACGGAAACCACGAGTCCGGAGTCGCCCAGCCGGCGATAGGTCATCTCATTCACGAGATCCACCCTATGCCGGCCGGACGCGCCCCCGCCCGGCGACCGATCAGCCGACGTCCCAGACCGGCTTCGGGGTCTCCACAACCTCGCTGTCGCCCCGGAACAGCACAAACCGGTCGAAGGATCGGGTGAACCACCGGTCGTGCGTGACGGCCACCACCGTTCCCTCGAACGCGTTCAGACCCGCTTCGAGGGCTTCCGCGCTGTCCAGGTCGAGGTTGTCGGTGGGTTCGTCGAGCAGCAACAGGGTCGCCCCGGACAGCTCCAGCAGGAGCACCAGGAAGCGGGCCTGCTGCCCTCCGGAGAGGGTGCCGAAGCGCTGGTCACCCTGCCCGGCCAGCTCGTACCGACTGAGCACCCCCATCGCCGCGTGCCGATCCAGCCCCTGGCGGTGCTCGTCGCCCCGCCACAGGATCTCGACAAGCGTCTTCCCCATCAGTTCCGGTCGGTCGTGCGTCTGGGAGAAGTGCCCGGGACGGACCCGCGCGCCGAGCCGGGCCACGCCGTCGTGCACCACCGGCGCGAGCGCGCCCGCGCCGTCGACCGGCCCGTTCGCCGGGTCCGGATCGGTGCCGCCGCGCGCCAGCAGCCGCAGGAAGTGCGACTTGCCGGTGCCGTTGGCGCCGAGGACCGCCACCCGGTCGCCGTACCAGATCTCCAGGTCGAAGGGGAAGGTCAGGCCGTCCAGCTCGAGCTGGTCGCAGACGACCGCGCGCTTGCCGGTCCGCCCGCCGGTCAGCCGCATCCGGATGTCCTGGTCCTTGGGGGGTACGGGCGGAGGCCCGGCCTCCTCGAACTTGCGCAGCCGGGTCTGCGCGGCCTGGTACCGCGAGGCCAACCCGTCGTTGTACGCGGCCTTCTGCTTGTACATCAGCATCAGCTCGCGCAGCTTCTGGTGCTCCTCGTCCCAGCGCCGACGCAGCTCGTCGAGGCGGGCGTGCCGAGCCACCCGGGCCTCGTACCAGCTGGCGAAGCCGCCCGGGTGCACCCAGGCGCTGCCGCCCTCGACGGCGACCACGCGGTCGGCGCTCTGCGCCAACAGCTCACGGTCGTGCGAGACGTAGAGCACCGACTTCGTCGACTCCCGCAGCCGCGCCTCCAGCCAGCGCTTGCCGGGCACGTCGAGGAAGTTGTCCGGCTCGTCGAGCAGCAGCACCTCGTCCGGGCCGCGCAGCAGCAACTCCAGGGCGAACCGCTTCTGCTGCCCGCCCGAGAGCGTACGTACCGGACGGTCCCGTACGGCGTCCCACGGCTTACCGAGCACGATGGTCGCGACGGTGTCGAAGAGCACCTCGGCGTCGTACCCGCCGGTCTCGCCCCAGGCGCCGAGCGCGTCCGCGTACGCCAGCTGGGCCTTGCCCGCGGCGTTGCTGAGCTTGCCGTGGGTCTCGGCCGCCCGCATGGCCGCCTCGGTCTCGCCGAGCCGCCGGCCGGCGTCGCGAAGCGCCGGTGGGGCCAGCGACAGGGCCAGGTCGGCGAGCGTCGTCTCGTCGCCGATCATGCCGATGAACTGCCTCATCACGCCCAGCCCGCCGGCCCGCGCGATGCTGCCCGCGCGTACCGGAAGGTCACCGGCGACCATCCTCAGCAGGGTCGTCTTGCCGGCGCCGTTCGGCCCGACCAGGGCGACCTTGGCGCCCTCACCGACCCGGAACGACACGTCGGCGAAGAGTTCCCGACCGTCGGGCAGGGTGTGCCCGACCGCTGCGACGTCCACGTATCCCACGCCGGGATCCTGCCCCAACCGGGACCGGTAGGGACATCCAATTACCGGGTGACCCGCAGCACCCGGAAGCCCTTCTGGCTGGCGTGCCGCTCGACCTGCCAGCCCTGTTCGACGAGCCAGCGGTGCAGCGAGTCGCCACCCAGGTGCCGGGCGACGACCAACCAGCCGACGCCGTCCGGGGCGAGCCGGGGCAGCCAGCGCCGCAGCAGCTCGTGCAGCTCGTCCTTGCCGACGCGGATGGGCGGGTTGGACCAGAGCTGGGCGAAGGTCACCTCCGCCGGTACGTCGTCCGGCGCGCTCACCCGGACCCGGTCGGCGGCGCCGATCCTCGCGGCGTTGGCGGCGGTGAGGTCGCGGGCGCGGGAGTTGACGTCGACGGCCCAGACGGTGCTGGTCGGCGCGAGGTCGGCCAGGACGCATGCGATGGGCCCGAACCCGCAGCCGAGGTCGAGCAGGTCACCTGTGGTGTCGGCGGCGGGCAGGTCGGCCTTGCGCAGGAGTACGGCGGTGCCGGGATCGAGACGGCTGGCGGAGAAGACACCGCCGGCCGAGGCGAGTCGGTAGTCGCGGTCGGCGACGGAGAATTCGACCTCGCGCGCCGGTGCGTCGCTGGCGGGCTGCGCGGTGAAGTAGTGGTCGCCGGTCACGTCGGCAATTCTCGCATCGGCTCGGGCGGCTCACGACACTGCCCACACCCACATTTCCCAGATATTACCCCCTAAAGGGACAATAACTCCTACTCTGGGCGACATGGTGTATCGGTACGAGTCCGAAGAGGACGCATTCGAGGACCCGGAGCCCGGGTCCGACCTGGACGTGCTCGGCGCCGGTCCCCCTCCACCGGCCGGCCCTTCACCGTCGCGTTTCCCCGCGCCGTCGCTGCCTCGACCCAACCAGTTGGTGCTGCCGTCGAACCAGCCGCCGCCGGCTCCCCGCGTCACCGCGCCGGTGGCTGCTCCCCGCAGCCGGGTCTACACCTCGGCCCAGCCGAAAGAGGCGTCCAAACGGCGCGGCGGTGGTCGACTCTGGCAGGTGGTGATCGGTGGCGCAGCCGTTCTCGTGCTGCTCGCGCTCTGCGGCATGGGCGCCGCCGCACTGTTGGTGGATCGCGATCCGACGCCACAGTCCACCCCGACGTTCCAACCGAACGCCGCGCCGTCCGCCACCGCGCAGCAGCAGGACCTCGACTCGCGGGACACCGACCAGGCGCCGCTCACCGCGAAGGAAGTCTTCCCCGACAAGGAGCTGAAGCTCGCCGAAGGCCAGCCCGCGTACCAGGTGCTCACGACCCAGTCCAGCGGCAGTTGCGCCGTCGCCGCCACGGACGAGGTCGCGGACCTGCTGGTCCGGCTCGGCTGCAACCAGGTCGTCCGGGCCACCCTGCGGAGCCCCGGCGGCGAGCACCTGGTCACCGCCGGCCTGTTCAACCTGACCGACAGGGCCAACGCCGAGCGGGCCCGGGACCGGATCCGGCAGATCCTCGACGAACGGCAGGGCCGGTTCCGGGGCCTCACCGCCGGCGACGACACCGATGCGCTGACCAGCGCCCCGGCCCGGGTGGGCTGGCAGGTCCGCGGCCACTACCTGGCGTACGCGCTGGTGGTCCGTGCCGACGGGACCGCGGTCAAGTCCGGCGACACCAAGATCCGGGAAGTCCTGTTCGACATGATCGAGGCGCACCTCAGCAAGGGCGTCCTCCAACGGCGGGCCGACCTCGGCACGGCCGGGCAGCCGACGGCGGCGTCCACCGAGGGCAGCGGCAACCAGAGCGGCGGCGGGGACGGCGGCTGACCCGCGACCGCGTCCGACGGGTGTGCGCCGAACAGGTGGCACACCCGTCGTCGTCCGTACCGGGGTCCGCCCGTCAGCCCTCGACCGGCACGCGCAGCCGGCGCGTCAGGTCGGCACGGCGCGCGTAGTCCGCCGGATCGTCCGGGTAGCCGACCGCGACCAGGGTCAGCCCGTGCGCCGGCGCCACCGTAACCTCGCTGGACCGCTCCTGCCGGGTCAGCAGGCTGCCCGGCCACCGCACCGGCCGGCGGCCGTCGCCAGCCGCGAGCATCGCCCCCACAAGGCTGCGCACCATCGCCTGACAGAACGCGTCCGCCTGCACGGTGGCGACCAGGATGCCGTCCGGGTCCCGCCGCCAGTCCAACCGGGTCACCTCGCGCAGCGTCGTCGCGTTCTCCTTGCGTCGGCAGTACGCGGCGAAGTCGTGCTCTCCCACCAGGGGATCGGCCGCGGCGTTCAGGGCCGCCAGGTCCAGCGCCCGCGGCCAGGCCAACACCTCGTGCCGACGGAGCGGCTCCGCGCCGTACGGTGCGTCGGTCACCCGGTACTCGTAGCGCCGGTAGGTGGCCGAGAAGCGGGCGTCGAAGTCGGTGGGCACCTCGGTCATCGCCCGTACCCGCACGTCGGTGGGGAGCAGCCGGGCCAGCCGGCGCAGCAGCCGCCCCTCGTGCTCCCGCCACACCTCGACGGGCAGGTCCAGGTGACAGACCTGCCCGGAGGCGTGCACCCCCGCGTCGGTCCGGCCCGCGACGGTCAGGCCGGTCGCCGTACCCGCGCCCAGGACCAGGTCCAGGGTCTCGACGAGCACCCCGGCGACGGTCCGCCGCGTCGGCTGGGGCGCCCAGCCGGAGAAATCCGCGCCGTCGTACGAGACGTCCAGCCGCAGCCGGATCCGCTCGTCCACCCTCGTACCTCCTGTTACGGGTCGGGCCCGACACCCCGAAAGGGGTGCCGGGCCCGCACTGATGCCCGAGGTCAGGCCTTGTTCTCCTCGGTGGCGAGGTCGCTGTCCTCGCGCGCCTCGGCGGTGTCGCCGGAGGCAGACACCGGCGCCTCGGAGTCCTGGTCGACGTCGGCCGACTTCGGAGCGTCCTCGGCCGGGGCGAGCGCCTCGACCTTGTCCTGCTGCGCGGCCTTGCGGGCGGCGGTCTTCTTGTTCGCCTTCGGCTCGGCGACCTGAAGCTCCTCCACCAGCTCGATGATCGCCATCGGCGCGTTGTCACCCTTGCGCGGACCGGTCTTCACGATCCGGGTGTAACCGCCGGGGCGGTTGGAGTACCGGGGCGCGATCTGGTCGAACAGGGCGTAGACGACGTCCTTGTCCTTGACGACACCCAGCACCCGACGCCGCGAGGCGAGGTCACCGCGCTTGGCCTTGGTGATGAGCTGCTCGGCCAGCGGACGCAGCCGCCGGGCCTTCGTCTCGGTGGTCTGGATCTTGCCGTGCTGGAACAGCGCGGTCGCCAGGTTGGCGAGCATCAGCCGCTCGTGCGAGGGGCTGCCGCCGAGGCGGGGGCCCTTGGTGGGCGTGGGCATTTTTGGTGCTCCTCAGTTGTGGCGGCAGCGCGGACTAGAGCTGCTCGGTCTCGCGGTAGTCGTCGGTGTCGTAGTCGGCCTCGCCGAAGGTGTCCACGACGTGCGCCGGGTCGAAGTTCGGAGCCGAGTCCTTCAGCCCGAGACCCATCCCGGCGAGCTTCATCTTGACCTCGTCGATCGACTTCTGACCGAAGTTGCGGATGTCGAGGAGGTCGGCCTCGGTACGCCCGATGAGCTCACCAACGGAGTTGATGCCCTCGCGCTTGAGGCAGTTGTAGGAGCGGACGGTCAGGTCCAGCTCCTCGATCGGCAGAGCGAGGTCCGCCGCCAGCTGGGCGTCCTGCGGGGACGGCCCGATGTCGATGCCCTCAGCCGTCTCGTCCAGCTCACGAGCCAGACCGAACAGCTCCACCAGCGTCGAACCGGCGGAGGCCAGCGCGGTGCGCGGGCCCATCGACGGCTTGGTCTCGACGTCGATGATGAGCCGGTCGAAGTCGGTGCGCTGCTCGACGCGGGTCGCCTCGACGCGGTAGGTCACCTTCAGCACCGGCGAGTAGATCGAGTCGACCGGGATCCGGCCGATCTCGGCGCCGGACTGCTTGTTCTGGGCGGCCGTCACGTAGCCCCGGCCCCGCTCGACGGTCAGCTCCATGTCGAGCCGGCCCTTGCCGTTCAGGGTCGCGAGCTTGAGGTCCGGGTTGTGCACCGAGACGCCGGCCGGGGGCTGGATGTCGCCCGCCGTCACGTCGCCCGGGCCCTGCTTACGCAGGTACATGCTGACCGGCTCGTCGTGCTCGGAGCTGACGCACAGCTCCTTGATGTTCATGACGAGCTCGACCACGTCCTCCTTGACACCGGGGATCGTGGTGAACTCGTGCAGCACGCCGTCGATCTTGATCGAGGTGACCGCCGCACCCGGGATCGACGACAGCAGCGTGCGCCGCAGCGAGTTGCCCAGGGTGTAGCCGAAGCCCGGCTCCAGCGGCTCGATGGCGAACCGCGACCGGGTCTCGTTGATCGACTCCTCGGACAGGGAGGGTCGCTGGCTGATGAGCATCTTTTCTCTTCTCTTCCGGGACGCCCGCTATTTGACGTCCACGACACAAACTGTTCCGGTGGCCCGCCCTTGGAGGACGGGCCACCGCAACGAGCCCGACTACTTGGAGTAGAGCTCGACGATCAGCTGCTCCTGGACCTGCGTGTCAATGACCTGCCGGGCCGGGAGGGAGTGCACGAGCACCTTCATCTGGCTCGGAATGGCCTCAAGCCACGCCGGAACCGTCTTCGAACCGGCCTGAGCCTGCGCCACCACGAAGGGGGTGAGCTCCTTGCTCTTGCCCCGGACCTCGATGATGTCGTGCTCCTTGACGCGGTACGACGGGATGTCGACCTTCTTGCCGTTCACCGTGAAGTGACCGTGCTTGACCAGCTGGCGGGCCATGTCCCGCGAGTGGGCGTAGCCGGCCCGGTAAACGACGTTGTCCAGCCGCGACTCGAGGATCTGCAGGAGGACCTCACCGGTCTTGGCCTGCTTGCCGACGGCTTCCTCGTAGTAGCCACGGAACTGCTTCTCCAGCACGCCGTACACGCGGCGGGCCTTCTGCTTCTCGCGGAGCTGGAGCAGGTACTCCGTCTCCTTGGTGCGGCCGCGGCCGTGCTGCCCGGGCGGGAACGGCCGGGACTCGAACGGGCACTTCGGGCCATCGCACTTGCTGCCCTTGAGGAACAGCTTCATCTTCTCCCGCCGGCAACGGCGGCAGTCAGCACCGGTGTAACGAGCCATCTCTCTCTACCTCTCAGACCCGACGACGCTTAGGCGGACGGCACCCGTTGTGCGGCTGCGGGGTGACGTCGGCGATCTGGCCGACCTCCAGCCCGACGGCCTGCAGCGAACGGATCGCGGTCTCCCGGCCGGAGCCGGGGCCCTTGACGAACACGTCGACCTTGCGCATGCCGTGCTCCATGGCGCGACGCGCGGCTGCCTCGGCGGCCAGCTGCGCGGCGAACGGAGTCGACTTGCGGGAGCCCTTGAAGCCCACCTGGCCCGCGGAGGCCCAGGAGATGACCGCACCGGTCGGGTCCGTGATGGACACGATGGTGTTGTTGAAGGTGCTCTTGATGTGCGCCTGCCCGTGGGCGACGTTCTTGCGTTCCTTGCGCCGGACCTTCTTTACAGCGGCTCCGGCACGAGCCTTCGGTGGCATAAGTCTGTGCGCTCCTATTACTTCTTGCCGGGCTTCTTCTTGCCGGCGACGGTCCGCTTCGGGCCCTTGCGGGTCCGCGCGTTGGTCTTGGTCCGCTGGCCACGCACGGGCAGGCCCCGGCGGTGCCGGATGCCGGCGTAGCAGCCGATCTCAACCTTGCGGCGGATGTCAGCGGCGACCTCGCGGCGCAGGTCGCCTTCAACCTTGTAGTTGCCCTCGATGTGGTCGCGGAGCTGCACGAGCTCCTCGTCCGTGAGGTCCCGAGCGCGCTTGTCCGGCGAGATGCCGGTGGCGGCGAGTGTCTCCAGGGCGCGGGTGCGACCGACCCCGAAGATGTAGGTGAGCGCGATCTCCATCCGCTTCTCGCGGGGGAGATCCACGCCGACTAGACGTGCCATGTGCGGGCGTACTCCTCGTGATGTGTGGCGGAGGTGTGGACCCGTCCCACCCCGCTACCGGCCGTCCCGTCTTTCCGACGCCATCAGCGCCGGCGACCGGGATCGGTCGCTGCCCAAGCGGGCCCCGGCCTCCGACCGGGGGTCAGCCACGAAAGGAGTACGCCTCGCGTACCGCTCGCGGCTGGGACGAGCATGTGTGATGTGTGTGTCGCTGAGGAACTGCCCGGACCAACACCACCCGGCCGTGTTCGGCCGGACGGGCTGAGTCAGCCCTGGCGCTGCTTGTGGCGCGGGTCGGTGCAGATGACCATGACCCGGCCGTGCCGGCGGATAACCCGGCACTTGTTGCAGATCCTCTTGACGCTCGGCTTGACCTTCACGGTTGCCTTACTTCCCATCTGGCCCGGCAACGCGCCATGCGCGAGACCGGACGTCGAAGACGGACACGGGACTTCCCGGCCGCCGTCAGGACTACTTGTAGCGGTAGACGATGCGCCCGCGGGTCAGGTCGTACGGCGAGAGTTCGACGACGACCCGGTCCTCCGGCAGGATGCGGATGTAGTGCTGCCGCATCTTGCCGCTGATGTGAGCCAACACCTTGTGGCCGTTCGCGAGCTCCACGCGGAACATAGCGTTCGGCAGGGGCTCGATGACCCGACCCTCGATCTCAATGGCTCCGTCTTTTTTCGGCATGTCCTCCGCTGTCCTGACGTCGATTGCTCCGGGCGACCCACAACGTCTTACACGGAAATCTGACCAGAATCAGAAGACCGCGCCAGCCGCGGCTCCAGGACCCGCCGAAGCGCAGGGCGGGCATGCCGGAGTGGACGCTGTGCGCCGATCAGAAAGTGTACGCCGGCCTGCCGCCCACCGCCAAACCACCCACCCACCCCGACCCGCAACCTCCGGTTGATCATGAAGTTATCGCCACGACACGCCGGCCCCGAGGGCAACAACTTCATGATCAACGGGGATCTGGGTGGGGGTGGTGGGGTGGTGGGGGGGTCGGTCAGGTGGGGGGTGGGGTTTTGTCTGGTTCGGTGGGGCCGAGTTGGCGTTTGCGCTCTCGCTTGGCGCGCTTGCGCTGGCGACGACGCTCCCGCTCGATCGCCTGCCGCCGGGGCTCTCCTGCGGCCAGCCCACCCACCGTCCGAAGCACCAGCACCACGCCCCACGGCCCGGCCACCCAGGCCGGCCAGAAGTAGAGCAGATCCTGACTCAGCAGCGAGGTCACGCCCCAGATGGTCACCACGATGGCAACCACCTTCAGGTACGGGAACCACACCTCGCCCAGCCAACGACTGGCGTCGCCGAACGCGAACGAGGCGAGTCGGCCGCTGGACGGTTGAGCCACCGGGTCAGGCGACCGCAGGGCCGGCTGCGCCGGAGGCGACATCGGCGGCAGGTCCGACAGCAACGGGTCCAGCTCGGCGTACGTCCGCGCAGCGTAGGCCCGCTGCAACCGCTCGTCGTACTCGTGCAGGTCCAACCGACCTTCGTTGAGGGCGGCCCGCAGCCGTTCGGCCACCGCTTCCCGGTCCGCGTCTGCCGCTCGCATCCCGTCGCGCCCGTCCATGCCGGCAAGCATGCCACCGCCCCGCCAATCCGTCCCGCCCGGAAGCCCTGCCCTTGATCGACTCGACATCAGGGCAATCGGGGTATCCATGGCCGTGGGACAGGGCGACCTTCCGGAACCCGAGTCGATCAACCGACCGGCCGGCTCGGCGGGACCGTCAGGGGGTGGTGGAGGCGGCGGGCTGGTTGGCCGTCACGAGGTCGCCGAGTCGGGCCCGGCCCCCGTCGAAGGCGGTGAGCACCCAGACGCCGTCGGGCAGGAGCGCCATCGAGTGCTCGACGTGCGCCGCGATCGACCCGTCCCGGGTGACGACCGTCCAGCCGTCGGCCAGTTCGACCGTACGGGGCGAGGCCATGGTGATCATCGGCTCGATCGCCAGCGCCATGCCCGGGACCAGACGCGGGCCCTTGCCCGGCCGGCCGTGGTTGAGCACGTGCGGATCCTGGTGCATCTCGGTGCCGATGCCGTGCCCGCCGTAGCCGTCGACGATGCCGTACCGGCCGCCCTTGCGGACCGCAGTCTCGACGGCGTGCGAGATGTCGGTGAGCCGGCCCTTGCCGCTGGCCGCACCACGGGCCGCGGCGGCGATACCGGCCCACATGGCGTCCTCGGCCACCTCAGCCATCTTCAACAGCGCC
Organism: Micromonospora sp. DT44; assembly: GCF_049841635.1. Taxonomy (NCBI): domain Bacteria; kingdom Bacillati; phylum Actinomycetota; class Actinomycetes; order Micromonosporales; family Micromonosporaceae; genus Micromonospora; species Micromonospora sp. DT44. The sequence goes on from NZ_JBNCKS010000002.1 coordinate 144,694, forward strand.
GGATCGACCTCGCCGACCCCGACGGTGATCGCCGAGTCGCCGTGCCACCCGTTCAACACGGCACCGCAGTCGATCGAGATCAGATCACCCTCGGCGAGCACCTGGTCCGGCGATGGGATGGCGTGCACGATCTGCTCGTTCACCGAGGAGCAGATCGACGCCGGGAAGCCGTGGTACCCCTTGAACGACGGGACGGCGCCCGCCTCGCGGATTGTCGACTCGGCGATGGCGTCCAGATCGGCGGTGCTCACACCGGGCGCAACAGCCTCACGCATCCGGCGTAGCGCCTCGGCGACCACGAGCCCGGCCGCGCGCATCTTCTCGATCTGGTCAGGGGTCTTCAGCTGGATGTCCAGCTGGGGACGACGCATGGAGCGGTTACCTTTCGTTGCCGAAACAGCGGGGCACGTCTCGCGTACCCCGCTGTTCGCACTCTATCCGCCACGGTGCGGCCGGGCGTCAGCCGCCGTACGACCGCAGCGCGTCGATGGCCCGGGTCGTGACGTCCTCCACCGGGCCGGTGGCGTCGATCCCGACCAGCTTGCCCTGGGCGCCGTAGTAGTCGACCAGGGGGGCGGTCTTCTCGCTGTACTCCCGCAGGCGGGTGGCGATGGTCTCCGGCTTGTCGTCGTCGCGCTGGAACAGCTCGGCGCCGCACCGGTCACAGATACCCGGACGGGTGGTGGCGTCGAACTCGACGTGCCAGATCTTGCCGCAACCCCGGCAGGTACGCCGGCCGGAGAGCCGCCGGATCACCTCGTCGTCGTCGACCACCAGCTCCAGGACCAGGTCCAGAGCGGTGCCCAGGTCGGCGAGGAGCTTGTCCAGAGCGGCTGCCTGCGGAGTGGTCCGCGGGAAGCCGTCGAGGAGAAAGCCCTCGCTGGCGTCGGGCTCGGCGAGCCGATCCCGGACCATGTTGATGGTGACCTCGTCCGGAACCAGCTCGCCCGCGTCCATGTAGCGCTTCGCCTCGACGCCGAGTGGCGTCCCCTGGGTGACGTTCGACCGGAAGATGTCCCCGGTCGAGATCTTGGGCACCGAGAGGTGCGCGGCGATGAACTCGGCCTGCGTGCCTTTGCCCGCGCCCGGCGGGCCAACCAGAACGAGTCTCATCTACCGCAGGAACCCTTCGTAGTTCCGCTGCATGAGTTGGCTCTCGATCTGCTTCACGGTCTCCAGACCGACGCCGACCATGATGAGCACAGCGGTGCCACCGAACGGGAAGTTCTGGTACTGCTGGTTGTCCAGCCAGATGAAGAAGAAGTTCGGCAGGATCGAGATCACGCCCAGGTAGAGCGCGCCCGGCAGGGTGATCCGGCTGAGGATGAAGTCCAGGTAGTCGGCGGTCGGCTTGCCCGGGCGGATGCCCGGCACGAACCCGCCGTACTTCTTCATGTTGTCCGCGACCTCGGTCGGGTTGAACGTGATCGACACGTAGAAGTACGTGAAGAAGATGATCAACAGGAAGTAGACCGTGATGTAGATCGGGCTGTCCGGGGCGACCAGGTTGTTCTGGATCCAGGCCTGGACCTTGCCCGGGTCGTTCTGGTCGAAGAACTGGAGAGCCAGCTGCGGCAGGTAGAGCAGCGACGAGCCGAAGATGACCGGGATCACACCCGCCTGGTTGACCTTGAGCGGGATGTAGGTCGAGGTGCCGCCGTACATGCGCCGGCCGATCATCCGCTTGGCGTACTGCACCGGAATCCGGCGCTGCGCCTGCTCGATGAACGTGACTGCGGTGATGACCACCAGGACCAGCGCGATGACCAGGGCGAACATGTCCCAGCCCTTGCTGGTCTTGATCTGCCAGCCCTCGCTGGGCAGGCGGGCCGCGATCGAGGTGAAGATCAGGACGGACATGCCGTTGCCGACGCCGCGGTCCGTGATCAGCTCGCCGAGCCACATGACCATGCCGGTGCCGGCGGTCATGGTGATCACCAGGATGGCCAGCGTCAGCCAGTCCGGGATGCCGGTGCCCTCGGGGATGATCGGGAACTGATCGCAACGGTTCTGGAACAGCTGCCCGGAGCGGGCCAGGGCAACGAACGCCGACGCCTGCAGGACACCCAGACCCAGGGTCAGGTAGCGGGTGTACTGCGTGATCTTCGCCTGGCCGGCCTGGCCCTCCTTGCGGAGCTGCTCAAGGCGCGGGATCACGACGGTCAGCAGCTGCAGGATGATCGACGCCGTGATGTACGGCATGATGCCCAGCGCGAAGACCGAGAGCTGGAGCAGCGCACCGCCGGAGAAGAGGTTGAGCAGATTCAACGGGCCCGTCGTGTCGCCCGAGATGGAGTCGAGGCACTTCTGCACGTTGCCGTACGAGACGCCGGGGCTGGGCAGCGTGGCACCCAGCCGGTAGACCGCGATGATGCCTACTGTGAACAGCAGCTTCTTGCGCAGGTCAGGCGTACGGAACGCACTGAGAAAGGCGGACAGCAACTTCTTCCTCCTGCGCGAGGCGGGCCGCCGGTGATCCCTGGCGGGTCGGGGTGCATCCCGGGCGAGTGCCCGGAATCCATGGCTGGGATGGGACTCTAACAGCCCTGTCCCACTCCGGGCAGGTGCGCCCGGCTACATAAACCGATTCCGATATTACCGGGCGCTTACGCCCCAGGCAGACCTAGGCGCCCGCCAGTTGCTCGCAACTGGACGGGCGCCGAGGTCGTACGCCTTACAGCTCGGTGGCAGAGCCACCGGCGGCGGCGATCTTCTCCTTGGCCGACGCGCTGAACGCGTGCGCCGACACCTGGAGCGCCACCCCGCCGAGATCCCCGGTGCCGAGGACCTTGACCGGCTGACCCTTGCGGACCGCGCCGGCCTCGACCAGCTCGATCGGGCCGACCTGGCCGCCGTTCGGGAACAGCTCGGCGAGCCGGTCCAGGTTGACCACCTGGAAGACCACCTTGAACCTGTTCTTAAAGCCCTTCATCTTCGGCAGGCGCATGTGGATGGGCATCTGCCCACCCTCGAACGCCGCCGAGATGTTCTTGCGGGCCTTGGAGCCCTTGGTACCGCGACCAGCGGTCTTGCCCTTGGAACCCTCACCGCGACCCACACGGGTCTTCGCGGTCTTGGAACCGGGCGCCGGGCGCAGGTGATGCACCTTGATCGTCATTACTCGACCTCCTCGACCTTCACGAGGTGGCTCACAGTGAAGATCATGCCGCGGATCTCGGGCCGGTCCTCCTTGACCACCACGTCGTTGATCCGCTTGAGACCGAGCGAACGCAGCGACTCACGCTGGTTGTGCTTGGTCCCGATACCGGACCGGAGCTGGGTGACCTTCAGGCGTGCCATCAGCGCGCCACCCCCGCACGCGAAGCCAGCATGGCCGCCGGCGCGACGTCCTCCACCGGCAGACCACGACGCGCCGCGACCTGCTCGGGGGACTCAAGCCCCTTCAGGGCCGCCACGGTGGCGTGCACGATGTTGATCGGGTTGGACGAACCGAGGCTCTTGGAGAGCACGTCGTGGATGCCGGCGCACTCCAGCACGGCACGCACCGGACCACCGGCGATGACACCCGTACCGGCCGAGGCCGGCTTGAGCAGCACCACACCAGCGGCGTCCTCACCCGTCACCGGGTGCGGGATCGACTGACCGATCCGCGGAACCTTGAAGAAGTGCTTCTTGGCCTCCTCGACACCCTTGGCGATCGCCGCGGGCACCTCCTTGGCCTTTCCGTAGCCCACGCCGACCGTGCCGTCGCCGTCGCCCACGATCACCAGGGCGGTGAAGCTGAAGCGACGACCACCCTTCACGACCTTGGCGACGCGGTTGATCGCGACGACCCGCTCAAGGTGCGGGGTCTTCTCGACGGGCGCGTTTCCACGGCCGCCCTCACGGCGGTTGTCGCGGCGACCACCCTCGTTGCCACCGGACCCGCCGCCACGGCGCTGTTGACCTGGCATCAGCAGCCTTCCTTATCTCTCGTGACGGGGTTGTTAGAACTCGAGCCCGGCTTCGCGGGCAGCGTCGGCAAGCGCGGCGACTCGCCCCGCGTACCGGTTGCCACCGCGGTCGAAGACGACCTTGGAGACGCCAGCGGCCTTGGCCCGCTCGGCGAGCAGGGCGCCCACCTTGCCGGCGAGGGCGCTCTTGTCGCCCTCCGTGCCGCGCAGCGAGGCGTCCAGGGTCGACGCCGACGCCAGGGTGTGGCCCTTGGTGTCGTCGACGATCTGGGCGACCATGTGCCGCAGCGAACGGGTGACGACCAGGCGCGGACGCTCGGCCGTACCGCTGACGTTCTTGCGGACGCGGAAGTGCCGACGCGCACGCCCAACGGCGCGCTTGGCGGCGACGCCGCGGCGGCGCTTGAGCAGCGTGGCGCTCACTTCTTACCTGCCTTTCCAGCCTTGCGGCGGATGACCTCGCCCTGGTACTTGACGCCCTTGCCCTTGTAGGGCTCCGGCGGACGGATCTTCCGGATGTTGGCGGCGACCTCACCGACCTGCTGCTTGTCGATGCCGGCCACGTGGAACAGGGTCGGCCGCTCCACCGTGAAGGTGATGCCCGCCGGGGCGGGGACGACCACCGGGTGCGAGAACCCGAGCGCGAACTCGAGGTCCGAACCCTTGGCGGTGACCCGGTAACCGGTGCCCGCGATCTCCAGGCTCTTACGGTAACCCTCGGTCACGCCGACGATCATGTTGGCGACCAGGGTACGGCTCAGGCCGTGCAGTTCCTTGGCCTTCCGCTCGTCGTTCGGGCGGCTGACGTTCAGCTGCCCGTCCTCCGCGCGCTCGATCGTGATCGGCTCCGCGATGGTGTGCTGGAGCTCGCCCTTCGGGCCCTTGACCTTGACGGTCTGCCCTTCGATCGTGATGTCGACGCCGGATGGCACCGGGATCGACTTACGTCCAATTCGCGACATTTCTACCAGTCTCCCGTTACCAGACGAAGGCGAGGACTTCCCCGCCAACACTCCGCTTGCGGGCCTGCCGGTCGGTCAGCAGTCCCTGGGACGTCGAAATGATCGCCACGCCCAGCCCACCGAGCACCCGCGGGAGCCCGTCCGACTTGGCGTACACCCGGAGACCGGGCTTGGACACGCGCTTGATGCCGGCCAGGCTCCGCTCGCGGTTCTGGCCGTACTTCAGCTCGACGACCAGTCGCTTGCCGACGGCGCCCTCCTCGGGCTCCTCGACCGACCAGGTGGCGATGTAACCCTCGGCCTTCAGGACCTCGGCGATGTTCGCCTTGATCTTGGAGTAGGGCATCTTCACCTGATCGTGGTACGCCTGGTTGGCGTTACGCAGACGCGTGAGCATGTCTGCGATCGGGTCGGTCATCGTCATGGATTTCGTCAGCCTTTCTCGCCGGGGTTCCCGGGGCATCAGCCCCGGGCCTACGGCGAAGAGCAATACCTAATCGGTGCAGGAGTTCCCGGCCGACGGCCGGGACGCGGTCGCCCTTACCAGGAAGCCTTGGACACGCCCGGAAGCTCACCACGGTGAGCCATCTCCCGGATGCAGACCCGGCAGAGCCCGAACTTGCGGTAGACCGCCTTCGGACGCCCGCACCGCTGGCAGCGGGTGTACGCGCGAACCGAGAACTTCGGCTTCGCGGCCGCCTTGATGATCAGCGCCTTCTTGGCCATCTCAGTTCTCCTTGAACGGGAAGCCCAGGAGCTTGAGCAGCGCCCGGCCCTCGTCGTCGGTCGTGGCGGTGGTGACCACCGTGATGTCCATGCCCCGCTGGCGATCGATCCGGTCCTGGTCGATCTCGTGGAACACAGACTGCTCGGTCAGACCGAACGTGTAGTTGCCGTGCCCGTCCAGCTTGCGCCCGTCGAGGCCGCGGAAGTCGCGGATACGCGGCAGCGAGATGGAGAGCAGCCGGTCCAGGAACTCCCACATCCGGTCGCCGCGAAGAGTCACCTTCGCGCCGATCGGCATGCCCTCGCGGAGCTTGAACTGCGCGATGGACTTGGTCGCCCGCCGCACCTGCGGCTTCTGGCCGGTGATCGTGGCGAGGTCGCGGACCGCGCCGTCGATCAGCTTGGCGTCGCGAGCAGCCTCGCCGACACCCATGTTGACGACGATCTTGACCAGCCGCGGCACCTGCATGGGGTTGCCGTAGCTGCGCTGCTCACGCAGCTGGGCCACGATCTCGTTGCGGTACCGCTCCTTGAGGCGCGGCAGGGTCTTTTCGGTAGCCGTGGTCATCACAGGTCCTTACCGGTGCTACGCGCGATGCGGACCTTCTGGCCGTTGTCGTCGATCCGGTAACCGACGCGGGTCGGCTTGCCGTCGGAGTCCAGGACCTGCACGTTCGAGACGTGGATCGGGGCCTCCTGAGTGACGATGCCGCCGGTCTTGGCGCCACGCTGGGTGGTGCTGATGCGGGTGTGCTTCTTGACCCGGTTCACGCCCTCGACCAGGACCTTGTCCTGCCGCGGGTAGGCCGCAATGACCTTGCCCTTGGCACCCTTGTCCTTGCCGGCGATGACGACGACCGTGTCGCCCTTCTTGACCTTCACGGTCACAACACCTCCGGCGCGAGGGAAATGATCTTCATGAACCGCTTGTCCCGCAGCTCCCGACCCACCGGGCCGAAGATACGGGTTCCACGCGGGTCCCCGCCGTCCTTGATGATGACGGCGGCGTTCTCGTCGAAGCGGATGTACGAGCCGTCCGGCCGACGCCTCTCCTTGGCCGTGCGAACGATGACCGCCTTGACGACATCGCCCTTCTTCACGCCGGCACCCGGGATCGCGTCCTTGACCGTGGCCACGATGACGTCGCCGATGCTCGCGTAGCGCCGACCGGAGCCACCGAGAACCCGGATGCAAAGGATCTCCCGAGCACCCGTGTTGTCGGCGACGCGCAGTCGCGACTCCTGCTGAATCACGTCTATCTCCTATGTCTGCCGGTTCTCCGGCCGCCGTAGCGGCCGGAGCCTGGCGGAACCTACGCCCGACGCAACCGCCGGGCTCGAGCCTTCGCTACTTGGCCTTGTCCAGGATCTCCACGATCCGCCAACGCTTGGTGGCGCTCAGCGGCCGGGTCTCCATGATGAGAACCCGGTCACCGGTGCCAGCGGCGTTCTGCTCGTCGTGCACCTTCAGCTTGGCGGTACGGCGCATGATCTTGCCGTACAGCGCGTGCCGAACCCGGTCTTCGACCTCGACAACGACGGTCTTGTCCATCTTGTCGCTGATCACCAGGCCCTCGCGGACCTTGCGGCGCGACCGCGCGGCGGCGGTGGCGGTCTCTTCGGTCATGATGCAGTCACCTCAGTCGGCGCGGCCGAGAGCCCCAGCTCACGCTCACGCATGATCGTGTAGATCCGGGCGATCTCCCGACGGATGACCTGCAACCGCCGGTTGTTGTCCAGCTGCCCGGTTGCGGCCTGTACGCGGAGGTTGAACAGCTCCGCCTTGGCCTCCCGCAGCTTCGTGACCAGCTCCTCTTCGGAGAGCTCACGCAGCTCGGTCGCCTTAACGCCCGCTGCCATCAGGATTCACCCACTTCGCGCGTAACAATGCGGCACTTCATCGGGAGCTTGTGGATCGCGCGACGCATGGCCTCTCGCGCGGTCTGCTCGTTGGGGAAGGACATCTCGAAGAGAATCCGCCCCGGCTTGACGTTGGCGACCCACCACTCGGGCGAGCCCTTGCCGGAACCCATCCGGGTCTCGGCAGGCTTCTTGGTGAGGGCCTGGTCCGGGAAGATCGTGATCCAGACCTTGCCGCCACGCTTGATGTGGCGAGTCATCGCGATACGCGCCGACTCGATCTGCCGGTTGGTCACGTACGCCGGCTCGAGAGCCTGGATCCCGAACTCGCCGAACACCACCCGGTTACCACCCTTGGACGCGCCGTGGCGGTCCGGGTGGTGCGGCTTGCGGAAGCCCTTCGGGGGCTTGCGCGGCATCAGCATCTGTCAGCCCTCCTGCTGCGTTTCTGCCGGAGCAGCAGTGGCCGCGACAGCAGCGCTGTCGACCGGCTCGCCGCTCGGCGTCTCGGCCTGCTGCGCGATGGTGGTCGCAGCAGCCCGACCGGCCTCGGTGCCACCAGCCGTGGTGCCGGACGAACCCGACCGGCCACGGCGCGGACGCTCGGGACGGTCGCCGCGCTCACCACGACGCGGGCGGGACGGACCGGCCTCGGCCGGAGCCTCCCGGCCCGGGACGGCGTCGCCCTTGTAGATCCAGACCTTCACGCCGATCCGACCGAACGTGGTACGGGCCTCGAAGAAGCCGTACTCGATGTTGGCCCGCAGCGTGTGCAGCGGAACCCGGCCCTCACGGTAGAACTCGGTCCGGCTCATCTCGGCGCCGCCGAGGCGACCCGAAACCTGAACCCGGATGCCCTTGCAGACCGGGTTCTTCATCGCCGACTGCATGGCCTTGCGCATCGCCCGACGGAAGCTGACCCGGCTGGACAGCTGCTCGGCCACGCCCTGCGCGACGAGCTGAGCGTCCGACTCGGGGTTCTTCACCTCGATGATGTTCAGCTGGACCTGCTTGCCGGTGAGCTTCTCCAGCTCGCCGCGGATCCGGTCGGCCTCCGCACCCTTACGGCCGATGACGATGCCCGGCCGGGCGGTGTGGATGTCGACGCGGACTCGGTCGCGGGTGCGCTCGATGTCGACCTTGGAGATCCCGGCGCGCTCGAGGCCCTTGGACATCATGCGGCGGATCTTGACATCCTCGCCGATGTAGTCCTTGTAGAGCTTGTCCGCGAACCAGCGGGACTTCCAGTCGGTCGAGATGCCGAGCCGGAACCCAGTGGGGTGAACCTTCTGACCCATTACTCGGCGTCCTCCGTCTTGCTCTGCGCTTCGGCCGGTGCGGCCTGCGTGGCCGGGGCGGCCTTCTTTGCCGCGGCCTTCCTCGGCGCTGCCGGCGCGACCGCCTCGACCGCCACGGTGATGTGACAGGTGCGCTTGCGGATCCGGTACGCCCGACCCTGCGCCCGCGGCTGGAACCGCTTCATCGTCGGGCCCTCGTCCACGAACGCCTCGCTGACGAGCAACGCGTCGGGGTCCAGCCGCTCGTTGTTCTCCGCGTTGGCGATCGCGCTAGCGAGCACCTTGTACACCTGCTCGCTCGCAGCCTGCGGCGCGAACTGCAGCACCGTGAGCGCCTCCTTCGCGGGCAGGCCGCGGACGAGGTTGACCACCCGGCGCGCCTTCATCGGCGAGATGCGCACGTGCCGCGCAACCGCCCGCGCGCCCGGAAGCACCGGAGCGTCGCCCTTTCCTGGCATCGCTGTAACCCCTTGTTCCCTCTATCCGTATGCCTGGCGGCGTCAGCGCCGACGGCTCTTCCGGTCGTCCTTCTCGTGACCCTTGAAGGTGCGGGTCAGCGCGAACTCGCCGAGCTTGTGCCCGACCATCGCCTCGGTCACGAACACCGGGACGTGCTTGCGTCCGTCGTGCACGGCGATCGTGTGCCCGAGCATCTCGGGGATGATCGTCGAGCGCCGCGACCAGGTCTTGATCACGTTCTTGGAGCCCTTGTCGTTCTGAACTTCCACCTTCTTGAGCAGGTGGTCGTCGACGAACGGGCCCTTCTTCAGGCTGCGAGGCATGTCTTATCTCCCTCAGCCGCGCTTACGCGTGGCGTAGCGGCGGCGGACAATCAGCTTGTCGCTCGCCTGGCCCTTACGGCGGGTGCGGCCCTCGGGCTTACCCTGCGGGTTGACCGGGTGGCGACCACCGGAGGTCTTACCCTCACCACCACCGTGCGGGTGGTCGACCGGGTTCATGGCGACACCACGGACGGTCGGGCGCCTGCCCTTCCACCGCATACGGCCGGCCTTACCCCAGTTGATGTTCGACTGGTCGGCGTTGCCGATCTCGCCGATGCTGGCGCGGCAGCGCACGTCCACACGCCGGATCTCGCCGGACGGCATACGCAGGGTCGCGTACGCGCCCTCACGGCCGAGCAGCTGGATGCCGACGCCGGCGGAACGGGCCAGCTTGGCCCCGCCGCCCGGACGCAGCTCCACGTTGTGGATCGTGGTACCCACCGGGATGTTGCGCAGCGGCAGGTTGTTGCCCGGCTTGATGTCGGCGCCCGGACCGGACTCGACGCGGTCGCCCTGCTTCATGTCCTTCGGCGCGATGATGTACCGCTTCTCGCCGTCGGCGTAGTGCAGCAGCGCGATACGCGCGGTGCGGTTCGGGTCGTACTCGATGTGGGCGACCTTCGCCGGCACGCCGTCCTTGTCGACCCGCTTGAAGTCGATCAGACGGTACTGGCGCTTGTGACCGCCACCGTGGTGCCGCGTGGTGATCCGGCCGTGGGCGTTACGCCCGCCCTTCTTCGGCAGCGGAGCCAGCAGCGACTTCTCCGGCGTGGACCGGGTGATCTCGGCGAAGTCGGCGACGCTTGAGCCACGACGGCCCGGCGTCGTCGGCTTGTACTTACGGATAGCCATTGTCTACACCCCTCAGCTGACCGGGCCGCCGAAGGCCTCGATACGGTCACCGTCAGCCAGCTTCACGATCGCCCGCTTGGTCGCCTTGCGCTGACCGAAGCCGGTCTTGGTGCGCTTGCGCTTGCCCTGGCGGTTGAGCGTGTTGACCGTCAGGACGCGGACGTCGAAGATCTGCTGGATAGCGATCTTGATCTCGGTCTTGTTCGCGTCCGGGTGCACCAGGAAGGTGTACCAGTTCCGGTTCAGCTCGCTGTAGCTCTTCTCCGAGACGACCGGCGCCACGATGATGTCGCGCGGGTCGGCGATCGTGCTCACTTGCCACCCTCCTCGGTGGTCTCGGCGGGCACGCCCAGGAACTCGTCCAGGGCGTCCTTGGTGAAGACCACGTCGTCGGCCACGAGCACGTCGTACGTGTTCAGCTGGCCGGACTCGATCAGGTGCACCCGCGGCTCGTTGCGCAGCGACACCCAGTTCAGTTCGTCGGTGCTGCTCAGCACGACCAGGACCCGACGGGCCTCGGTGAGCTTGGTCAGCGTGGCAAGGGCCGCCTTGGTGGACGGCTTCTCGCCCGAGACGAACGCCTCGACGACGTGCACCTGCCCGGCGCGGGCCCGGTCGGAGAGGGCACCCCGCAGCGCGGCGGCCTTCATCTTCTTCGGGGTCCGCTGGCTGTAGTCGCGCGGCACGGGACCGTGCACGACGCCACCGCCGGCGAACTGCGGCGCGCGGATCGAGCCCTGCCGGGCGCGACCGGTGCCCTTCTGCTTGTAAGGCTTCTTGCCGCCACCGGCGACCTCAGCCCGGGTCTTGGTCTTGTGCGTGCCCTGTCGGGCCGCCGCGAGCTGGGCCACCACGACCTGGTGCATCAGCGCGACGTTGGCCTGCACGTCGAAGATGTCCGCCGGCAACTCCACGGAGCTGCTGGTGGTGCCTTCGACGGTGCGCACGTCAACGGTGGTCACTTGGCCGCACCGCCCTTCTTCACCTTGCTCTTGGCCGCGGTACGGACCAGAACCAGCGCGCCCTTGGGGCCAGGAATGGCACCACGGACGAGCAGCAGGTTGTTCTCGGTGTCGACCGCCTGGACGGTGAGGTTCTGCACGGTGTAGCGCACGCCACCCATCCGGCCGGCCATCCGGGTGCCCTTGAAGACGCGACCCGGAGTGGCGCAGGCGCCGATGGAGCCGGGCGAGCGGTGCTTGCGCTCGACACCGTGGCTGCCGCCCAGACCGTGGAAGCCGTGCCGCTTCATCGGGCCGGCGTAGCCCTTGCCCTTGGTCTTGCCGGTGACGTCGATCGTGACGCCGACCGGGAACTCCTCGACCGTGACCTCCTGGCCGAGCGAGTACTCCGACGCGTCAGTGGTGCGCAGCTCGACGATGTGCCGGCGCGGCGCCACGTCCGCCTTCGCGTAGTGCCCGCTGACCGGCTTCTTGACCTTGCGCGGGTCGATCGTGCCGTACGCGAGCTGGACCGCGGAGTAACCGTCCTTCTCGGCGCTACGAACCTGGCTGATGACGCACGGGCCGGCCTCGACCACGGTCACGGGAACAACCTTGTTGTTGTCCCAGACCTGGGTCATGCCGAGCTTGGCGCCCAGGATCCCCTTGACTTGCCTGTCCATTTGTCCGGTCCCTACAGCTTGATCTCGATGTCGACGCCAGCCGGCAGGTCGAGGCGCATGAGCGAGTCGACCGTCTTCGGGGTCGGGTCGATGATGTCGATCAGCCGCTTGTGCGTGCGCATCTCGAAGTGCTCGCGCGAGTCCTTGTACTTGTGCGGCGAGCGGATAACGCAGAAACGGTTGATCTCCGTGGGCAGCGGCACCGGGCCCGCGACCTGCGCCCCGGTACGCGTCACCGTCTCGACGATCTTCCGAGCCGAGGAGTCGACGACCTCGTGGTCATAGGCCTTGAGCCGGATGCGGATCTTCTGTCCCGCCATGGTGGCTTCTGTTCCTTCTCTCGATGCCGCTGTGTTGCGGGCGCCTGCACCGGCTGGTGCAGGCCCACTTCGCCGACCCCCGCGGTCGGGCGTGTCGCGCCCTCGGACCAGGCTCCGCCCCGTGGTTCCGGAGCGGTACTGACCGCGCGGTGGGTCAAGGCGCCGATCGCATTACCGCGACCTGAACGCCGTGCGAGGGTGGTTGGCGACTGGGCCGCCAACCACCCTACGCTCGACCGACTCGCCACCTGGAGGTTCAGCGAAAGCCGAACACAGGCGACGAACTGTCGTTACGCAACCTGACTAGTATGCCGCACGACCGGCGGCGGGTCTAATCGGGGTTACCTAGCTCACTTGTTGATCTTGGTGACGAACCCGGCGCCGACGGTGCGGCCACCCTCGCGGATCGCGAACTTGAGGTTCTCCTCCATGGCGATGGGCTGGATCAGCTTCACCGACATGGAAGTGTTGTCACCAGGCATGACCATCTCGGTGCCCTCGGGGAGGGTGACGACACCGGTGACGTCCGTGGTCCGGAAGTAGAACTGCGGACGGTAGTTCTGGAAGAACGGGGTGTGCCGGCCGCCCTCCTCCTTGGAGAGGATGTAGACCGTCGCCTCGAACTCCGTGTGCGGGGTGTTCGAGCCCGGCTTCACGACGACCATGCCGCGCTCGACCTCGTCGCGCTTGGTACCACGCAGCAGCAGTCCGACGTTCTCGCCTGCGCGGGCGTCGTCAAGGGTCTTCCGGAACATCTCGATCGCGGTGACCTTGGTCTTGAAGCTCTTCTCCTTGATACCGACGAGCTCGACATCCTCGTTCGGCAGGAGAACGCCGCGCTCCACGCGACCGGTGACGACGGTGCCACGACCGGTGATCGTGAACACGTCCTCGACCGGCATCAGGAACGGCTTGTCAACCTCGCGCTCCGGCTGCGGGATCGAGGTGTCGACAGCCGCCATCAGGTCCAGCAGCTTGCCGGTCCACTCGGGGTCACCCTCGAGGGCCTTCAGCGCCGAAACCCGAACGACCGGCAGGTCGTCACCCGGGTACTCCTGCGAGGAGAGCAGCTCACGGACCTCGAGCTCGACGAGCTCCAGGAGCTCCTCGTCGTCGACCATGTCGCTCTTGTTGAGCGCCACGACGATGTACGGCACGCCAACCTGACGCGCGAGCAGCACGTGCTCACGGGTCTGCGGCATCGGGCCGTCGGTCGCCGCGACCACCAGGATCGCGCCGTCCATCTGCGCGGCACCGGTGATCATGTTCTTGATGTAGTCGGCGTGACCAGGGCAGTCGACGTGCGCGTAGTGCCGCGACTCGGTCTGGTACTCGACGTGCGCGATCGAGATCGTGATACCGCGGGCCTTCTCCTCCGGCGCCTTGTCGATCTCGTCGAACGGCGTGTAGGGGTTCAGGTCCGGGTACTGGTCGTGCAGGACCTTGGTGATGGCCGCCGTCAGCGTCGTCTTACCGTGGTCGATGTGACCAATGGTGCCGATGTTGACGTGCGGCTTAGTCCGCTCGAACTTAGCCTTCGCCACTGGTGTCCTCCTGTGGACTTCTTGGTTCGTACGCCCGGCGCGCCGGTCGGCGCTTAGGACTCTGTCGACAGCCTTTCCGGCCTGACGGCCGGAGAGCCTTTGTGGGTTCTGCGGCGATGAAGCCTACAGGCCCGGTCTCACGCGATCCGATCGTGGTGGCCGCGGGCGGGTTGAGTCACCCGCGACCGACCACGAGTCACCTGCTCGGGGCAGTTACTCGCCCGTTGCCTTCGCGATGATCTCCTTCGCGACGCTCTGCGGAACCTCCGCGTAGGAGTCGAACTGCATGCTGTAGCTAGCCCGGCCCTGGGTCTTCGACCGCAGGTCGCCGACGTAGCCGAACATCTCCGACAACGGCACCAGAGCCCTCACGATGCGGGCGCCGCTGCGCTCCTCCATCGCCTGGATGATGCCGCGGCGGGAGTTGAGGTCACCGATGACGTCACCCATGTTCTCCTCAGGAGTGGTGACCTCAACGGCCATCATCGGCTCGAGCAACGCGGGATCGGCCTTGCGGGCCGCGTCCTTCATCACCATCGAGCCGGCGATCTTGAATGCCATTTCCGACGAGTCGACCTCATGGTACTGACCGTCCAGCAGCGTCAGCTTCACACCGACGAGCGGGAAGCCCGCGAGGATGCCGTACTGCAGGGCGTCCTGCGCACCGGCGTCGACCGACGGGATGAACTCCCGCGGGATGCGACCGCCGCTGACAGCGTTGGCGAACTCGTAGGTCGGCGAGTCGTTGTCCAGCGGCAGCGGCTCGACGCTCACGATGACGCGGGCGTACTGGCCGGAACCACCGGTCTGCTTCTTGTGGGTGTACTCGACCTTGTCCACCTTGCGGCGGATGGTCTCGCGGTACGCCACCTGCGGCTTGCCGACGTTGGCCTCGACGTTGAACTCGCGGCGCATCCGGTCGACCAGGATGTCCAGGTGCAGCTCACCCATGCCGGAGATGACCGTCTGACCGGTCTCCTCGTCCAGCTGGACGCGGAAGGTCGGGTCCTCCTCGGCCAGGCGCTGGATGGCCGTGCCCAGCTTCTCCTGGTCGGACTTGGTCTTCGGCTCGATCGCCACCGAGATGACCGGCTCCGGGAAGGTCATCGACTCCAGGATGACCGGGTTCGCCGGGTCGGAGAGAGTGTCGCCGGTGGTGGTCTGCTTGAGACCCTGCACGGCGATGATGTCGCCGGCCTGCGCCGACGGACGCTCTTCCCGCTTGTTGGCGTGCATCTGGTAGATCTTGCCGATGCGCTCCTTGCGGTCCTTGGTGGAGTTGACCACCTGGGAACCGGAATCGAGCGTGCCGGAGTAGACCCGCACGTAGGTGAGCTTGCCCAGGTGCTTGTCCGTCTGGATCTTGAACGCCAGGCCGGAGAAGGGCTCGGAGTTCGACGGCTTGCGCAGCAGCGGGGTCTCGCCGTCGGTGGCCGTGCCCTCGATCGCCGGGACGTCCAGCGGCGACGGCAGGAAGTCGACCACGGCGTCGAGCATGGGCTGGACGCCCTTGTTCTTGAACGCCGAGCCGCACAGCACCGGGTTGGCCTTGCCGGCGATGGTGGCACGCCGGATGGCAGCCTTGATCTCCTCGACGGAGATCTCCTCGCCTTCCAGATACTTCTCCATCACCGCGTCGTCGACGTCGGCGAGGGTCTCCATCAGCTTCTCGCGCCACTCGGCCGCGGAGTCGGCCAGCTCGGCCGGGATCTCCTCGATCGCGTAGTCCTCACCCTTCTGGGTCTCCCCGCGCCAGGTGAGAGCGCGCATGCCGATCAGGTCGACGACACCGATGTGGTCGCCCTCGAGCCCGATCGGGATCTGGAGCACCAGCGGGGTGGCGTTGAGCCGGTCGATCATCATCTGCACGCAGCGGAAGAAGTCGGCACCGGTCCGGTCGAGCTTGTTGACGAAGCACATCCGCGGGACGTTGTACTTGTCGGCCTGCCGCCAGACGTTCTCCGTCTGCGGCTCGACGCCGGCGACACCGTCGTAGACCGCGACCGCACCATCCAGGACCCGCAGCGACCGCTCGACCTCGACCGTGAAGTCGACGTGGCCAGGCGTGTCGATGATCTGGATCGTGTGGCCCTTCCACTCACACTTGGTGGCAGCGGAGGTGATGGTGATACCACGCTCCTGCTCCTGCTCCATCCAGTCCATGACGGCGGCGCCCTCGTGGACCTCACCGATCTTGTACGTGATGCCGGTGTAGAACAGGATCCGCTCGGTGGTCGTGGTCTTACCGGCATCGATGTGCGCCATGATGCCGATGTTGCGTACGTTGGCGAGCGCGTCTGCGGCGGCCACTTCAATCCCTACTTATCGTCGTCTCGACTCAACTGGTGGCGGTTCCGGCGCCCGAGTGGGCGCCGGAACCTCAGGTGTTACCAGCGGTAGTGCGCGAAGGCCTTGTTCGACTCGGCCATCTTGTGCGTGTCCTCGCGCCGCTTGACGGCGGCACCGAGGCCGTTGCTCGCGTCCAGCAGCTCGTTCATCAGCCGCTCGACCATGGTCTTCTCGCGACGGGCGCGGGAGTAGGTCACCAGCCAGCGCAGGCCAAGGGTGGTCGCCCGGGTGGGGCGCACCTCGACCGGCACCTGGTAGGTGGCGCCACCGACACGACGGCTGCGCACCTCGAGGGTCGGCTTGACGTTGTCCATCGCCCGCTTGAGGGTGACGACCGGGTCGGTGCCGGACTTTTCGCGGCAGCCCTCGAGGGCCGCGTACACGATCGACTCGGCGAGCTGACGCTTGCCGCGAAGGAGGATCTTGTTCACCAGCTGGGTGACCAGCGGCGAGTTGTACACCGGGTCAGCGACCAGTGGCCGCCGCGGAGCGGGTCCTTTACGCGGCATGTCAGCTCTTCTCCTTCTTCGCGCCGTAACGGCTGCGCGCCTGCTTGCGGTTGCGGACACCCTGGGTGTCCAGCGAGCCGCGGACGATCTTGTAACGCACGCCGGGGAGGTCCTTCACACGACCGCCACGCACGAGCACGATCGAGTGCTCCTGCAGGTTGTGGCCGACACCCGGGATGTACGCGGTTACCTCGATCTGGCTGCTGAGCTTGACACGAGCGACCTTGCGCAGCGCCGAGTTCGGCTTCTTGGGGGTGGTGGTGTACACGCGGGTGCACACGCCGCGCCGCTGGGGAGACCCCTTGAGCGCAGGAGTCTTGGTCTTGGTCGTCTTGGCCTGACGGCCCTTTCGGACCAGCTGCTGAATGGTGGGCACCGGGTTTCTCCGCTCCCTTCGGCCGCTGTCCGCGGCCGCGCCGTCTGCTCGTTAGCCAGCCTGATGACCGGCTCTCCTACATTCCGACCAGGGCCACCTTGCGGAAGCCCCGGCACCCGCGGTCGGGCGTGTCGCCCAACTCACGGTCCCGGTGCGGACGCTTTCGCGGGCGTACCGGGTTTCTGTCCCCGGCCCGCGGATCGCCCCGCTCCGGATCTTTGGCTTGTCGTGCCGCCGTCCGGACTCCGGAACCAGCGCACGCACGAGTCGCCCGGGCACGCCCGGGCGCAAGGGGAAAGAGTACCTACCACAGCCGCCCAGGTCAAAACGGAATGGGTCGGCGAACGTCTCACACTCGCCGGCCGGATCGCGTCCCGCCTCGGCCCCCGCGATGGGCACCTACGAATACAAGTGTACCGGCTTCCCTGCCGAAGCACCCGTCGCCCCCGGCAGGCCCCCAGGCACCACCTGGCCCACGAATCCGTCCCGGCGCCCCCGTCACGTCAGACTGATCAGCAACCCCAGCCCCAAACCCAACAGGCTCAGCAGAGCACCCGCCGCGCCGCAACTGACGCCGGCCACCGCAAGCCCTCGACCCGTGAACCGCACCGCCGACGGCGCGGCCGCCCGGCGGATCTGCCGCTGGCCCAGTAGGCCGGTGACGACCGCCGCCAACCCCGCCAGCACCCCCAGCACCGTGAAAGCGCCCGAGACCCACACTCCCCCACGGGCCCCGAAGGCCACACCGACACAGATCACCAGCAGCGAGACCAGGATCGACGCGATGCCGGCCACCAGCGACCCGGTCGCCAGCCCGGCGGTCACCGGCGGCACGTCCAGGTGCACCACCCCGAACGGGGTGCCGGGCACCGCCTCCACCCGCTTCGGCGGCCTCCGCTGGTCATCGGTGGGCGGCGGCACCGGCCGCGCGGCAGTCGTACCCCAGGCGGGGAACTGCCCCGGCGCCGGCTGCCCCCAGGCGCCCGGCCCGGACGAGGGCTGCCACCAGCCGGGCGGTCCCGACGGTGGAGGGCCCCAACCGGCCGGCGCGCCCGGTCCGGCCGGCGGCTGGCCCCACCCGTGCGGAGCGGCAGGTCTCGACGGCGGTTGGGCCCAGCCGTACGGCACCGGCGTACCGGAGGCAGGGTGGGGCTGCTGGTAACCGGGCGGGAAGACCCCGCCCCACTCGGACGTGGGCGGACCCCAGGCGGGCGAGGGCGGCGGACCCCAGCCCGACGACGAGGGCGTACCCGCAGCAGGGGCGCCGGTCGTTGGGGCCGGCTGTCCGCCCGCTTCCGGTTGCGCCCACTCACTCCACGCCGAGGGATCCGCGTCCGGAGCCGGCGCGGAGGAGGCCACGCCGGGAGCCGGCGAGCCGGGAGTCGCATCCGGAGCCGGCGAGCCGGGAGTCGCATCCGGAGCCGGCGTGGGAGAAGTCGCGCCCGGAGCCGGCACGTCAGGATGCCCGGCCGGTTCGTCCGCCGGGGGCCGCGCCGGTTCCGTCACGAAGTCCTCCTGTCGACAGGGCCGCCAGCGCGCGCGGCGGACACCGGCCAGGCTACCGCCGGAGGCGGCGCCGTCCGCGCCGGGCGCGGTCGCCGCATGCCTCAGTCCATGTTCGAGGGGTAGTCGTGGCCGAACGGCGTACCCGCCAGCCGGACCACGCCGATCACCACGACGACGACCACGCTGACCGCGACCAGCGCCAGGCCGGTCCAGGCCATCAGCTCCCCCCGCCGCAGCCAGACGCTTCCGGTCAGGAAACCCCCCGAGGCGTACGCCTCCCGGCGGGCCTGCCGGGCCAGTTGGAGCGCCACCGTCGCGGGCACCACCCCGCCGATGAACAGCCCGGTCAGCATGCCGAGCAAACCCAGCGCGAAGACCGCCCGCGCCTTGGTGGCACGGGCCGGATCCGGGTCGAGCGGGTGGCGCAGGCCTGAAGAGGCGACGGACACCTGCCCGGATGCGGTCGTCATGCCTCCATCATGCCCAACCCGGTCCGCTGGCAGGGCGGTCCGGGAACGACGAGACCCCCGGCGGATGCCGGGGGTCTCGTCGTTGTCTGGTGCTTAGCGGTACGACCCGAAGTCGAAGTCGTCCAGCGGCACAGCCTGCCCACTGGCCGGCCCGAAACCGTAGTCGGTCTCCGGGTAACCGGTCATCGAGTAGACCTTGGCCTTGGCCTCCTCGGTCGGCTCGACCCGGACATTGCGGTACTTGCTGATGCCCGTACCGGCCGGGATGAGCTTACCGATGATCACGTTCTCCTTGAGGCCGACCAGCGAGTCGCTGCGCGAGTTGATCGCAGCGTCGGTCAGCACCCGCGTGGTCTCCTGGAAGGAGGCTGCGGAGAGCCAGGAGTCGGTGGCCAGCGAGGCCTTGGTGATACCCATCAGCACCGGACGGCCGGCGGCGGGCTCGCCACCCTCCGACACGAGTCGGCGGTTCTCCGACTCGAACAGCGCCCGGTCGACGAGCACGCCCGGCAGGAACTCGGTCGAGCCGGAGTCGATGACCGTCACCCGCTTGAGCATCTGGCGGATGATGATCTCGATGTGCTTGTCGTGGATGAGCACACCCTGCGAGCGGTAGACCTCCTGGACCTCACTGGTCAGGTGGACCTGGACCGCGCGCGGACCCATGATCCGCAGAAGCTCGTGCGGGTCGATGGTGCCCTCGGTCAGCTTCTCGCCGACCGCGACGTGGCCGCCGTCGTGGGTCCGGAGCTTGACGCGCTTCGAGATCTTGTCGTAGACGATCTCTTCGCTGCCGTCGTCCGGCACCACGATGATCTTGCGCGAGCGCTCGCCGTCCTCGATGCGGATCCGACCGGGGGTGTCGGCGATGGGCGCCTTACCCTTCGGGACCCGGGCCTCGAAGATTTCCTGCACACGCGGCAGACCCTGGGTGATGTCCTCACCCGCGACACCACCGGTGTGGAAGGTACGCATCGTCAGCTGCGTACCCGGCTCACCGATGGACTGGGCGGCGATGATGCCGACGGCCTCACCGATGTCGACCGACTTGCCGGTCGGCAGCGATCGGCCGTAGCAGGCCGCGCAGACGCCCAGCTTCGACTCGCAGGTGAGCACGCTGCGCACCCGGACCGTCTCCACACCAGCGGCGACGATCTTGTCGACCCCGATGGAGTTGATGTCCTGGCCGCGCTCGGCCACCACGGTGCCGTCCGGCCCCTTGATGTCGTCGGCCAGGGTCCGGGCGTGCACGCTGGTCTCGGCGTGGGTGTGGACCACGAGCTTGCCGTCGAGCTTCTCGCCGATCTGCATCGGGATCGCCCGGTCGGTGCCGCAGTCCTCCTCGCGGATGATGACGTCCTGGGAGACGTCCACCAGACGACGGGTCAGGTAACCCGAGTCGGCGGTCCGCAGGGCGGTGTCCGCGAGGCCCTTACGGGCACCGTGCGTGGAGATGAAGTACTCCAGCACGGACAGACCCTCCCGGTAGCTGGCCTTGATCGGCCGCGGGATGATCTCGCCCTTGGGGTTGGCCACCAGACCACGGATCGCCGCGATCTGCCGGAGCTGGAGCAGGTTACCGCGGGCACCCGAGTTGATCATCACCCACAGGGGGTTCTCCTGCGGCAGCGCGGTGTCCATCTCCTTGGCGACCTCGTTGGTCGCCTTGGTCCAGATCTCGATGAGTTCGCCGCGACGCTCCTCGGCGGTCATCAGACCACGCTGGTACTGCTTGTCGATCCGGTCGGCTTCCTTCTCGTACTTCGCCAGGATCTCCGCCTTGCGCGGCGGAGCGATGACGTCCTCCATGCCGATCGTCACGCCGGACCAGGTGGCCCAGTGGAAACCGGCCTCCTTGAGCCCGTCCAGGGTGGCGGCCAGCGCCACCTTGGGGAAGCGCTCGGCGAGGTCGTTGACGATCGCGGAGAGCTGACCCTTGCGGATCTCGTAGTTCACGAAGCGGTAGCCCTGCGGCAGCGTCTCGTTGAACAGCACCCGGCCCAGGGTGGTCTCCACGGTCAGCGGGTCACCCTCGACCCAGCCCTCCGGGGCGGTCCACGCCTCGGCGCCGGCGCCGTTGTCGACACCGATCACGTTCCGCAGGCGGATCTTCACCGGAGCCTGCAGGCCCAGCTCACCGTTGTCGAAGGCCATCTGCGCCTCGGCGTCCGAGCTGAACACTCGGCCCTCGCCCTTCTCACCGGGGGTGAGGTGGGTGAGGTAGTACAGACCGATGACCATGTCCTGCGTGGGCATGGTGACCGGCTTGCCGTCGGCCGGCTTGAGGATGTTGTTCGACGACAGCATCAGGATCCGCGCCTCGGCCTGAGCCTCGGCGGACAGCGGCACGTGCACCGCCATCTGGTCACCGTCGAAGTCGGCGTTGAACGCGGTGCAGACCAGCGGGTGGATCTGGATGGCCTTGCCCTCTACCAGCTGCGGCTCGAACGCCTGGATGCCCAGACGGTGCAGGGTCGGCGCCCGGTTGAGCAACACCGGGTGCTCGCCGATGACCTCTTCCAGCACGTCCCACACGACCGGGCGCTGACGCTCGACCATCCGCTTGGCGGACTTGATGTTCTGTGCGTGGTTGAGGTCGACCAGCCGCTTCATGACGAACGGCTTGAACAGCTCCAGGGCCATCTGCTTGGGCAGGCCGCACTGGTGCAGCTTGAGCTTCGGGCCGACCACGATGACCGAACGGCCGGAGTAGTCGACGCGCTTGCCCAGCAGGTTCTGGCGGAACCGGCCCTGCTTGCCCTTGAGCATGTCGGACAGCGACTTGAGCGGGCGGTTACCCGGACCGGTGACCGGCCGGCCACGACGGCCGTTGTCGAACAGCGCGTCGACGGCCTCCTGGAGCATCCGCTTCTCGTTGTTGACGATGATCTCGGGCGCGCCGAGGTCGATCAGCCGCTTGAGGCGGTTGTTCCGGTTGATCACGCGGCGGTACAGGTCGTTGAGGTCCGAGGTCGCGAACCGACCACCGTCGAGCTGCACCATCGGGCGCAGGTCCGGCGGGATGACCGGGACGCAGTCCAGCACCATGCCGAGCGGCGAGTTGCGGGTGTTCAGGAACGCCGCGACGACCTTGAGCCGCTTGAGCGCCCGGATCTTCCGCTGGCCCTTGCCGGACCGGATGGTCTCGCGCAGGCTCTCGGCCTCGGCGTCGAGGTCCATGTTCTGGACCAGCGCCTTGATGGCCTCCGCGCCCATCGAGCCGGTGAAGTACTCACCGAACCGGTCGCGCAGCTCGCGGTAGAGCAGCTCGTCGGTGACCAGCTGCTTCGGCTCCAGCTTGCGGAAGGTGTCCAGCACCTCGTCCAGGCGGTCGATCTCGCGCTGGGCCCGGTCGCGGATCTGGCGCATCTCGCGCTCTCCGCCCTCCTTGACCTTGCGCCGGACGTCCGCCTTGGCACCCTCGGCCTCCAGCTCGGCCAGGTCGGCCTCGAGCTTGGCGGCCCGCTTCTCGATCTCCGAGTCGCGGCTGTTCTCGGACTGCCGCTTCTCGGCCAGGATCTCGTTCTCGATCGTCGAGAGGTCACGGTGACGCGACTCCGCGTCCACGCTCGTCACGACGTACGAGGCGAAGTAGATGATCTTTTCGAGGTCCTTGGGGGCGAGGTCCAGCAGGTAGCCCAGCCGGCTCGGAACGCCCTTGAAGTACCAGATGTGGGTCACCGGAGCGGCGAGCTCGATGTGCCCCATCCGCTCACGACGAACCTTGGAGCGGGTCACCTCGACGCCGCAGCGCTCGCAGATGATGCCCTTGAACCGGACGCGCTTGTACTTACCGCAGTAGCACTCCCAGTCCCGTTGCGGACCGAAGATCTTCTCGCAGAAGAGCCCGTCCTTCTCCGGCTTCAGGGTGCGGTAGTTGATGGTCTCAGGCTTCTTGACCTCGCCGTGCGACCACTGACGGATGTCGTCGGCGGTGGCGAGACCAATGCGCAGCTCGTCGAAGAAGTTGACGTCGAGCACTATGTCCCCTATGTCGTCGTCTTTACAGCTAGATCACGGGCGGGGGTCGGGAGCCCGAAGGCCCCCGACCCGCACCACTTACACCTCTTCGACCGAGCTCGGCTCGCGCCGGGACAGGTCGATGCCCAGCTCCTCCGCGGCCCGGAACACCTCGTCGTCGGTCTCGCGCATCTCCAGGGCCACACCGTCGCTGGACAGCACCTCAACGTTGAGGCACAGCGACTGCAGCTCCTTGAGCAGCACCTTGAACGACTCCGGGATGCCCGGCTCCGGGATGTTCTCGCCCTTGACGATGGCCTCGTAGACCTTCACGCGGCCGAGCACGTCGTCGGACTTGATCGTGAGTAGCTCCTGCAGGGCGTACGCGGCGCCGTACGCCTGCATCGCCCAGCACTCCATCTCACCGAAGCGCTGACCACCGAACTGCGCCTTACCACCCAGCGGCTGCTGCGTGATCATCGAGTACGGACCGGTCGACCGAGCGTGGATCTTGTCGTCGACCAGGTGGTTGAGCTTCAGGATGTAGACGTAGCCGACCGCGATCGGGTCCGGCAGAGGCTCACCGGAACGACCGTCGAACAGCTGCGCCTTACCGGTGCGCCCGATCAGCTGCTTGCCGTCCCGGTTGGGCAGGGTCGACTCGAGCAGACCGGAGATCTCCTCCTCGCGAGCACCGTCGAAGACCGGGGTGGCCACGTTGGTGTCACCCTCGGACTCGTGCGCGTCGATGGAGCGCAACTGGCGCTTCCACTCGGCGTCGTCGCCCTCGACCTTCCACCCGGTCTTGGCCACCCACCCGAGGTGGGTCTCCAGAACCTGGCCGATGTTCATCCGGCTCGGCACACCGAGCGGGTTGAGCACGATGTCGACCGGGGTGCCGTCCTCGAGGAACGGCATGTCCTCGACCGGGAGGATCTTCGAGATGACGCCCTTGTTGCCGTGCCGGCCGGCGAGCTTGTCACCGTCCTGGATCTTGCGCTTCTGGGCGACGTAGACCCGGACCAGCTCGTTGACGCCCGGCGGCAACTCGTCGCCGTCCTCGCGGGAGAACGTGCGCACACCGATGACCGTGCCGGTCTCGCCGTGCGGCACCTTCAGCGAGGTGTCCCGAACCTCACGCGCCTTCTCACCGAAGATCGCGCGGAGCAGCCGCTCCTCCGGGGTCAGCTCGGTCTCACCCTTGGGCGTGACCTTGCCGACCAGGATGTCGCCGGGGACGACCTCGGCGCCGATCCGGATGATGCCGCGCTCGTCGAGGTCGGCGAGCATTTCCTCGCTGACGTTCGGGATGTCGCGGGTGATCTCCTCCGGGCCGAGCTTGGTGTCCCGAGCGTCGACCTCGTGCTCCTCGATGTGGATCGAGGTGAGCACGTCCTGCTGCACGAGGCGCTGCGACAGGATGATCGCGTCCTCGTAGTTGTGGCCCTCCCAGCACATGAACGCCACCAGCAGGTTGCGTCCGAGTGCCATCTCGCCCTCGTCGGTGCAGGGACCGTCGGCGATGACCTGACCGGCCTCGACGCGGTCGCCCTCGAAGACGACCGGCTTCTGGTTGACGCAGGAGCCGGCGTTGGAGCGGCGGAACTTGTGCAGCAGGTACGTCCGGCGGTGGCCGTCATCCTGGTGGATGGTGACGTAGTCGGCGCAGAGGTCCTCGATCACACCGCCGACCTCGGCGACAACCACGTCGCCAGCGTCGACCGCGGCCCGGTACTCCATGCCCGTACCCACGAGCGGCGCCTCGGCCTTGACCAGCGGCACCGCCTGGCGCTGCATGTTCGCGCCCATCAGTGCCCGGTTGGCGTCGTCGTGCTCGAGGAACGGGATCATGGCGGTCGCGACCGAGGTCATCTGCCGGGGCGAGACGTCCATGTAGTCGACGGCACCGGGGACGACGTCCTCGGTCTCGCCGCCCTTACGACGGCAGAGCACCCGCTCCTCGGCGAACGTGCCGTCCGCCTTCAGGCGCGCGTTGGCCTGGGCCTTGACGAACCGGTCCTCCTCGTCCGCGGTCAGGTAGTCGATCTGGTCGGTGACCCGACCCTCGACGACCTTCCGGTACGGCGTCTCGATGAAGCCGAACGGGTTGACCCGGGCGAAGGTGGACAGGGCGCCGATCAGGCCGATGTTCGGGCCTTCCGGCGTCTCGATCGGGCACATCCGGCCGTAGTGGGACGGGTGCACGTCGCGGACCTCGAAGCCGGCCCGCTCCCGGGACAGACCACCCGGGCCGAGCGCGCTCAGCCGACGCCGGTGGGTCAGGCCCGCCAGCGGGTTGGTCTGGTCCATGAACTGGGACAGCTGCGACGTACCGAAGAACTCCTTGATCGCCGCCACCACCGGGCGGATGTTGATCAGGGTCTGCGGCGTGATCGCCTCGACGTCCTGCGTGGTCATCCGCTCGCGGACGACCCGCTCCATGCGGGAGAGACCGACCCGAACCTGGTTCTGGATCAGCTCACCCACGGTGCGCAGGCGCCGGTTGCCGAAGTGGTCGATGTCGTCGGCCTCGTAGCCGTCCTCACCGGCGTGCAGCCGGCAGAGGTACTCCACGGTGGCGACGATGTCGTCCTCGGTCAGCGTGCCGGTGGTGATCGGCACGTTCACTTCGAGCTTCTTGTTGAACTTGTAGCGCCCGACCTTGGCCACGTCGTACCTCTTCGGGTTGAAGAAGAGGTTGTCGAGCAGGGTCTGGGCGTTCTCGCGCGTCGGCGGCTCGCCAGGGCGCAGCTTGCGGTAGATGTCTAGCAGGGCCTCGTCGGCGCCGGCGATGTGGTCCTTCTCGAGCGTGGTCATCATCAGCTCGGACCAGCCGAACTTCTCACGGATCCGCTCGGCCGACCATCCGATGGCCTTGAGCAGGACCGTGACGGCCTGCCGGCGCTTACGGTCGATACGTACGCCGACCGTGTCGCGCTTGTCGATGTCGAACTCCAGCCAGGCACCCCGACTCGGGATGACCTTGACGCTGGAGAGGTCGCGGTCGGAGGTCTTGTCCGGCTGCTTGTCGAAGTACACGCCCGGAGACCGGACGAGCTGGCTGACCACGACGCGCTCGGTGCCGTTGATGACGAAGGTGCCCTTGGGCGTCATCATCGGGAAGTCACCCATGAACACCGTCTGGCTCTTGATCTCGCCAGTGGTGTTGTTGGTGAACTCCGCGGTCACGAAGAGCGGAGCGCAGTAGGTCAGGTCCTTCTCCTTGCACTCCTCGATCGAGGCCTTGACCTCGTCGAAGCGCGGCGCCGAGAAGGAGAGTGACATGGTGCCGGAGAAGTCCTCAATGGGACTGATCTCTTCAAGGATCTCCGCGAGACCCGAGCGTGCGTGCGGGTCGTCCGCCGACCGGCCCTGCCAAGCCTCGTTGCCGACGAGCCAGTCGAAGGACTCGTTCTGGATGGCAAGGAGGTTGGGGACCTCGAGGTGTTCGGTGATCCTGCCGAATGAAACTCGGCGGGGAGCGAATGCGCTCGACGTACGACTGGTCTTCGCAGGGCGGGAAGCTGCCAAGATGCGTCCTTCCGAGGACCGGTGCTGCAGAACGGCTGGTACGCGTGCACTCCAATGACCCCACCAGAATTATCCGTAAACGGACATTTCCGAGCAGGGGTCAAGTCGGAAGGCAGCGCAAACTAGCAGTGTAGCCGAGAGGCTAACCGCTGTCCAGCCCACCCCGCAGGTCGTTTGCGGAACGCTCCTCGGCCCCCGTTCACCGGGGTCTGCCGGGCCGCTCAGAACGCAACTCCCCACTGGGCCGCTCGGGTGACCGCGACCAATGGTGCCGTCGCTGTCATTACCCACATCGTGGCCGTCGCAAGCGCGGTGTCTTGCTGGTGTCAGCGTGCCTGTCAGGCCGGGGCCGCGTCAAGGGCCGGTATCCGGGTCGTCGGTTCTTTCCCACCTGAGGAGGATCCGGTCGTTCGTGCGGATGGTCCGCCGCCGACCATCGGCGCCCAGCTCAGAACGGTTGTCGCCCGGTCCACGAAACACGGCGGGCGGTGATCCGTGTCGGATCACCGCCCGCCGCGACGCGATCGTGTCCCAGCTCACCGAGCCGGGTACGCGCAGGTGGAGCTCAGGTCACTTGAGGGTGACCTTGGCGCCCTCACCCTCGAGCTTGGCCTTCGCCTTCTCGGCGGTCTCCTTGTTGACCTTCTCCAGGATGGCCTTCGGCGCGGACTCGACCGCGTCCTTGGCCTCCTTGAGGCCCAGGCCGGTCAGCTCACGCACGACCTTGATGACCTGGATCTTCTTGCCACCGTCGGCCTCCAGGACGACGTCGAACTCGTCCTGCTCCGGCTCGGCCTCGGCAGCGGCGGCGCCGCCGCCACCGCCCTGCGCGACCGCGACCGGCGCGGCAGCGGTGACCTCGAAGGTCGTCTCGAACTGCTTCACGAACTCGGAGAGCTCGATCAGCGTCATCTCCTTGAACGCGTCGAGCAGCTCGTCGGTGCTGAGCTTCGCCATGTCTGGCGTCCTTTCTAAAGGTTGTCTAAGAACGTGGGTGCGCCGCGCGGCCCTCAGGCCGCCTCGGCGCCCTCCTGCTCGCGCTTCTTGTCCGCCAGGGCGGCCGCCGCGCGGGCGGCCTTGGAGAGCGGAGCCTGGAACAGGGCCGCGGCCTTGCTCAGGTTGCCCTTCATCGCGCCGGCCAGCTTGGCCAGCAGCACCTCACGGGACTCCAGGTCGGCGAGCTTCGTGACCTCGGCCGCGGAAATGGCCTTGCCCTCGAAGACACCGCCCTTGATGACGAGCTTCGGGTTGGCCTTCGCGAAGTCGCGAAGCCCCTTCGCCGCCTCGACGACGTCGCCCGAAACGAAAGTCAGCGCGGTAGGACCGGTGAACAGCTCGTCGAGGCCGGTGATGCCCGCGTCCGTCGCGGCACGCTTCGCCAGCGTGTTCTTCGCGACCGTGTAGCTGGTCTCGGCACCGAGCGATCGCCGCAGCTGGGTGAGCTGGGAAACCGTCAGACCGCGGTACTCGGTCAGCACGGTAGCGCCCGCGCTGCGGAAGCTCTCGGTCAGCTCAGCGACGGCCGTGGCCTTGTCGGCTCGGATCGGCTTGTCCGCCATGTCCCTCCTCTCTCGTTGCTCGAGGCTGGTCCCCGGCACGGCCGAAGCCGGAGCGGGGACGAAGGCAGCACGACAACGAAAAACCCCGGCGCAGGGCGCACGGGGCGAGGGCCGGCGGGAAGTCACGGTCGGCGGACCATGCTCACTGCCGAGTTACGCTTGCCGCCCTACGCGGGTCGCCCGTCGTCGCGGGACCTTCGACCGTGCCGAAGCACGGTGACCAGCGGTCTCTGGGTGGTTCCTCATCCATGACAACACGGATGACGTTTGAAGAGTACGCGCCCGCGGGACCAGCGCCAAATCGCCCCCGGTGAGCCGGGTCACGCCGCCGGGCAGACTCAGCCCTGGGCCCGCCGCCGCCACAGGTAGCCGGCGGTGACCGCCACACTCCATGCCAGGGCCCAGGCCGTGAGCCCGAGCAGAGTCAGCGCGGCGGCGTCACCCGCGGTCGTCCGGGCGGTAGCCATGATCGGCGGTACCAGCCAGGGCGCCACCGAACCACGCAGGCCGAGCGCCACCGCGCCGACACCGCCGAGGGCCAGCACCGCGACGCCGTACGCGGCACCGCCCACCGACGCCCGGCTGGCCAGCGCGCCGAGGGCAACCGCAGCGGGTACGGCCAGCAGGTGCGCCCACAGCCCCAGCGCGATGCCGACCGGCACCGACCGGTCCCCCGGCTCGACCGGGCCGGTGACCCCACCCACCAGCCACGGAAAGAGAAGCGCGACGGCCACCGCGACCAGCGCCGCCGCACCGGCCGCCAGGAGCCCGGCGAGACGCTCCCGGGCCACCCCGACGATCACCTGGGCCAGCCGACGCTGCACGTCCGGCTCGATGTCCAGCAGGATCTTGGTCTGCCAGGCGAGCACCGGAAAGAGCACCACGGCCGAGACGCCGTACGCCTCCGCCGGCTGCGAGCGGCCGCCGCCGTAGAGCGTGCCGAGGACGACGAGGCCGGCGAGCAGGGGCGCCAACGCCCGTCCGGTACGCAGGAAACCCGCCAGCCGCATCCGCACCAGCGCGTTCATCGGCCGTCCCCCGTGCTGGGCTCGACCATCGCGTCGGCCGCCCCGAGCCGCGCCGACGTGGCCGACGGGGTGGGCGGATGCGCCTGGGGTGGGGTGGTGGAGGCGTCGGCGCGTACTCGAAGAATTTGATGGCCCTCGGCGCGCAGGCGGGCGACGGTGCCGGCGACCCGCGCGGCCGGCACCGCGACCTCGACCACCGCGATGGCCTCCTCGTCGGCGGGCGCGGTCTCCTCGGTCAGCACGCCCGCGGCCACCGACCAGCGGCGCGCGGCCGGCAACCGGACCGTCTCCCCCCGATGGTCACTGACCAGGACCGTGCCACCGTCGGCCAGCACCTCGTCGATCAGCTCGGGGACCAGCTCGCGGGTCGCGGCGTCCAGGCCCTCCCACGGCTCGTCGAGCACCAGCAGGCCCGGCGCCCGCAGCATCGCCTGGGCGAGGCCCACCTTCTGCGCGGTGCCCTTGGACAGCTCCGCGAGGCGCACCGAGCGGAACGCGTCCAGCCCGAGCCGCCGCGTCCAGGTCGTCACCGCCTCGTCGGCGGCCGAGCGTCCCAGCCCGACCGCGCGGGCCATGCCGGTCAGATAGCGGGACACGGTGAAGGGCTGGTCGGCCGGGAAGCGCTCCGGCACCCAACCCACCCGGGCCGGCCGGTCGACGACCCGACCCCGGCCCGGCCGCAACACCCCGGCGGCCACCTGGAGCAGGGTGGACTTGCCCACCCCGTTGCGGCCCTGGACGACCACCACCTCGCCCGGGCCGATCTGCGCGTCCACGCTCCGCAGCACCCACGGACTCCGCCGGTGGTACCGCAACCAGACGTTCTCCAGCCGCATGCGGTCGAGCTTGCCACACCTGGAACGCGCCGGGGCGCGCGCACCGGAGGGGGGGGGCCCCGGCCGGGGGGACGGGAGGGGCACGCGTGGGGCGAGGGCGC